>NYYJ01000149.1 GCA_002686755.1 Verrucomicrobiales bacterium | reverse complement strand
GATCACCTCGTGGGATGAAGTTTACAAATTAACTGTTTTATCACTTACAAACCGTTTCGCGGTGACGTTCTGGCGGGACAACGAGGAGTTCACCCACGTGCTGACATCGACTCCTATCCAAAAGGAAAACCCGCTGTTCAAGAGACTCACATTGCCCGCACAATTCCCGCCGATTGTGGGTCAAGTACTCGAGGGTCAAGCCGCTTCGGAGGCAGGCCTGCAAAAGGATGACAAAATTGTTTCACTCGGAGGTGTCCCGATTGACGGTCAAGGGCAACTGATTGATGAACTCCAAAAGAATGGCAACAAGCCAACCGAGATTATCGTGGAACGGGGTGCTGAGAAAGTTACACTTACTATCACGCCGCGATTGATTAACAAGAGGGTAATGATTGGTGTGCAGTTCGGTGCAAAAAAAGATTTTATTACTTATGTTAAACGATTTATAGAGTCGACAGGGTTTTTTAATCCTTATATCTTCAATCTTTGGTTAACTATGGCTAATATAATCGCATTAATTCAAATATATATTATCAATCGTTTTCTTTGCAGTGAAATAGAAGCAAAATTAAGTAAAAGCTGAATAAAGTCACATACCTTATTTTTGTGGCTCCTCTTTACCCCATACCCCAAAAAATAAGGTTCGGTAAATTAAAGGCTTTGATTGACCAATTTAGAGGCATTACAATATTGGCCGATTTAGTTGATTAGTTCGATGAGTCACAATACTTCGATAGTTGCGAGAAGGCGAAAACGTAGAAGCTTTTTCGAAGGTCTTATTCACAAGACCAAGGCCCATGCAATGATCCTTGGCTTATCTTGTTTTTAATTAAGGTTTGAGAACCCNCTTTACGATTCGAGCAAATTACATAGAACTACTTCAAAATNAACGGTTTACATCGTTTCTCAAATTGAGGTGAATCCGAGTAGATCAACATATAGAATGAGTTTTGTGCAGAAAGCTTCTGTATAAGGGTGAGGCGGGCTGCGCTCGCTCGTTGGGGTGGGTTGAGGTAGTATTGGCGGTGACGTGGGGTCTGGGTTTGCGAAATACGATATCACGCGGGATTACGCTTGGAATTTTGAGCATGTGCCGGAGCCAGTGGATGATGTGGTTCCGGGCGTGGAGGGGGTATGGTCGTATTGTGGAGTGACGGTGGAGTCGCCGCTGGGCATCGCGGCCGGGCCGCTGCTCAACGGGAAGTGGCTGCTTTATTACGCCGCGCTTGGTTTCGATATCCTGACGTACAAAACGGTGCGGCGTTGTGAGCGTGCGTCGTACGGTTTGCCGAACCTGCAGCCGATCGCCTGGCCAAGCGGAGAGGCGTTGCCGGATGAGGTTGGCACGACCGAGTCGATGGAGGGGAGTTGGGCAGTGTCGTTTGGGATGCCGTCAAAGCCGCCCCGGTTTTGGCAAGATGACGTGGCGGCGACGCGATCGCGCTTGGCCAAGGGCAAGTTTCTGAGTGTCTCAGTTGTGGCCACGGCGGAGGAGGATTGGTCAATCGATGACCTCGCCGCTGACTACGCGCAGTGTGGCAAGTGGGCCGCGGACAGCGGCGCGGACGGGGTGGAGGCCAATTTCAGTTGCCCGAATGTCAGCAGCGTCGATGGACAACTGTATCTGAATCCGACCGACGCAGGGATAGTGGCGGCCAAGCTTCGGGAGGCGATCCCGGACACGCCTCTGTTACTGAAGATTGGGCACATTGAAAACAGGGAGACGTCGCAAGCGCTGCTGGAGGCGCTCACGCCGTTTGCCGATGCGCTGGTGATGGTCAACGGCTTGTCGGCGAAGGTGCGGCGGCCAAGCGGAGAACTACTGTTTGAGGGGCAATGCCGGGGCCTTGCCGGAGAGGCGATCCGCGAGACGGCGCTGGGGCAGCTAGCCCTGTTTGACGAATTGATCCGGGAGTTTGGCTTCGATATGCGCTTGGTTGGCGTGGGTGGGCTTGGCCAAGCGGCGGATGTCCGGGCCTGCCTCGATCGCGGCTGCGAGGCGGTGCAGTTTGCCACGGCGGCGATGGTGGATCCCGGTTTGGGCTTGGCGATTCGGCGGGACGGTTTTTAATCGGGGCGATGACTCGACTGGGGCTCACGGGCGGAATTGGGATGGGCAAATCCACGGCGGCGACGCTGTTGGCCAAGCGCGGGGCAAAAGTGTCTGACACGGACGCGCTGGCCCGCGAGTTGGTTGAGCCGGGGCAGTCGGCGCTGGCGGAAATCTCAACTGCGTTTGGGGCCGGGGTGTTGCGCGATGATGGATCGCTGGATCGGGGGAAGGTTGCCGAGTTGGTTTTCTCCGACCCGGCCGCTCGCGAAAAACTGGAGGGGATTCTGCATCCGCGCATTCGCGAGGCGTGGCAGGCTCGGCTCGACGCCTGGGCGGCGGCCGGGGAGCCGTTGGGAGTGGTGGTGATCCCGCTGCTGTTTGAGACGGGAGCCGAGGCGAGCTTTGATAAAATTGTCTGCGTGGCCTGTACGCCGGAGGCGCAGCAGGCGCGCTTGAGGGAGCGCGGGTGGAGCGGCGAACAGATCAACCAACGGTTGGAGGCGCAGTTGGCNGTGGAGGCGAAGATGCNGCGCTCGGATCACGTCNTCTGGACGGACGGGCCGNTCGAGGCGCACGCGNCTCAGTGGGANGCGNTGCTNTCGTCGTGGGACGAGGAGGCCTGAACGTCGNTCGGCGGTTCCTCGGCCGGGACATCTTTTTTTCGCANCCCGGCAGCAGCCATCACCCAGCCGCCGTAGATCGTCCCGGCGATGCTGAACGGGATNCCGGAGAGGANNCCGGCGATGAAAGCCTTCCGCAGCGCCTGGTTGAAGCTATCGCGGTTGAGCAGTTTTTGGATCAGGAACACGCCGGCTGCNCCNGNNAAAAANGCGAGNNTGCACGAGATNGGCAGGGCGAGGCCNNCCGNNGCNANNGTNGCCCCGAAGAAGGCGTTGTCGACGAGAAACACCCANACGCCGCTGAGCCGGTGCAGATGCAGTTTCGAAGGGCGCTTGGCTGCCGCAGGGAGTTTCGGGGGCTGATCCATCGTATTCCCCGGTCTACAACGGCTCGCGGCAATCGTATCCGGCGTCCAGTTCGTGCCAGTGGGCAATGTCGTCCTCGCTTTGTTCCCAGCACAAAAAAACCTCGCGGGAACCGCGCCGGGAGGGGAAATCGACCAGGCCGCGGTCGGCGTCCTTGACTTGGATTTCGTGTTTCTTGAATTCGCCAAGGACGCCCTGGATGTCCGACAGGAGCTTGATGGAGTGATTGACCGAGCTGCCGCCGACATCGGATTGGGCATCCATCATGTTGTCCACACGGCGGCTGACCTCGGCGTACTCGTGCCGCATCTGGTTCATCCGCTCCAGCCATTCCCTGACTTGGGGCATCATGGCGCGGGCCTCGGCGAGCGTGTAATGTTTGCTGAAACGGTTGGGCATCATTCCTCCGTTTTGTCGGGGTGGAGCTTCTTGCGGAGGGCCTCGGTGGGGGTGATCGCGTAGGCGCGTTGCCAGACGGCCGCGGCTTCGTCCGCTTGGCCAAGCTTGTGCTGGACGTTGCCCAGTTGCTCGAGCAGGTAGGCGTCGGGGGCGGTCATTTTTTTCTCCTGCTCGAGCAGCAGGCCAAGCGCCGTCTCCCACTCGGCCCGGGCCTCGTCCGCTTGGCCAAGCGCGTGCAGGGCATCGCCGATGTGCTCGTGAATGGTGGAGTCCGGTTCCTCTTTGGTCAGTTCGGCGGCACGGCGCAACTCGGCGAGAGCTTCCGCGTGTTTGCCCTGCCGGTAGTAGAGCCAGCCGAGGCTGTCGACGTACGCGGCGTTGTCGGAGTCAAGCTCGTTGGCGCGGGTGATGTANTTGGCCGCCTGGTCGAGGTTGCGGTTGATGTCGGCCCACATGTAGCCGAGGTAATTCATGGCGTTGTGGTATTCGGGGGACATCTCGATGGCCTTCTCGAAGGTGGCATGGGCCGTGTCGTACTGGCGGTTGCGCTCGTAGGCGGCGCCCAGTTGAAAGTAGAAGAAGTGCGTTAGCCGGCTTTTCTCGGTGGCTTGGGCCAGTTCCTCGGCCTCGAGCAGGTTCTCGATGGCCTTCGGGTACTGGTGGAGGGAGTTGTGGGCGAGGCCGGAGTAAAACCGGTTGATAAACGTCGGCTTGAACTGAGCATCGGCGGTCTTAAGCGTGGCGAGTGTGTCACTCGGTTTGTTTTGGAACAGGCGCACCCCGGCGAGTTCGTAGTAGGCCGGCTCGAACTTGGGGTTGATCTTGAGGACGGTCTCGAAGTGGGCGGCCGCCTCGTCGAGTTTATCGAGGTCGCGCTTGATGCCGCCGAGCACGAACAGCGCACGCTCGTTGGTGGGGCGCTCGCGGAGGATGGCCTCGAGTTGCTTGGCGGCGTCCTGGCTCTTGTCCGAGCGCAGGTAAAGGTCGGCCAACTGCTCGCGGACGCTGAGCAGGCCGGGGTTCAGCTCGATCAACTGGGTGTAGAGCGCGATGGCCTTGTCGTTTTCGCCCCATATTTTGTAGTAATCAGCCAGACGATGGAGGGTCAGCGGGTTATCCGGCGAGAGGGCGGTGGCCCGGTCGAGGCTGGTGATGATACCGGACTTGATCTTGTCCATTTTGGTTCGGGCAGCCAGTCCCGTGTCGCGGTACAGGTCGGCGATGCCGAGCCAATATTCNGGGTCGCTCCGCTCCTTGGTGAGCGCTGTGTCGAGTGCCTTGAAGGCGTCGTCGAACCGCTTGGCCNCNGNGTGCAGCTTGGCCAAGCCGCGNATGGANATGAGNGTCGGGCGCGNCTNGGNNAGGGCNGNCTCNAAGGCGGCGANGGCCTCGTCCGGNTGNCNGGCCTGNTGGTAGGCGAGGCCAAGCCACTCNTGTGTNNCCACCGACTCCGGGNTGGCCGCTTGGCCAAGNCGCAGGATCTCGATTGCCTTGTCGGTTTTTTTCTTTTGAAGGAACCGCCCGGCGGCCCGGATGACCACGGTTTCCTGGGAGGGATCGGCCTTGGCGGCGGCCTCGAGGTGCTTGAGGGAGTCGGCCGTCTTGCGGCGCAGCTCGAGGCTGCGGCTCGTCAGGNAATGCGAGAGCCCCTCGACGCGGTTGCGGAACTCCGGGCTGTCCGGCTCATCGAGTTCCTCAATGTTTAGGCCGTGGATGCCGGAGGGCACACCAGGGCGCGGCTTGGCCAGTGTGGAAGTGCTGCAGCCAGGGGCGAGCCACAGCAGGGCCAACCCGATGGACAGTCTNATCTGTGAACCGCGTCTCATCGTCGGAGGTTCACCCGGAACGGCGGCCGCGCCGGCCACCCGGCTACTTCTGCCAGGTGCGCTTCTTGTGGCGGTTGGCGCGGGANTTCTTCTTGCGCTTGTGCTTGTTGATCTTCGCTTTCCGGCGTTTCTTCAGTGAACCCATGTATGTCTCGTTTTCGTGGTCTCTTTCTCAGTTCGTCAAATTAGTGGACAACCTTGTTGAGCGGATACTCAATAATGCCCTCGGCCCCGGCGGTCTTGAGCACCGGGATGATCTCCCGCGCCACGACCTCTTCGATGACGGTCTCGACCGCCACCCAGCCGCCGCCGCTCAAGCCGGAGACGGTTGGATTACGCAAGGNGGGCAGCTTTTTCAACACCTTTGACAGGTTTTTTTCCTCAATGTTGAATTTCATCCCGACCCGGGTCTCGGCGTCGAGCGCGCCCCGCAGCAGCATGGCGATGGTCTCGATCTTGCCGCGCTTCCAGTCGTTCTTCCATGTTTGGCGGTTGGAAATCAGGCGGGGGGTGGAGATCAGCAGCTCGTCGATGATTCGCAATTTGTTGGCCACAAGGCTCGAGCCGGTCTCGGTGACCTCGACNATGGCGTCGACCAGTTCGCGGGCCTTCACCTCGGTTGCGCCCCACGAAAACTCGACGCTGGCCTTGACGCCGTTCTTCCGCAGATACCGCCGGGTGAGGTTGACGACCTCGGTGGCAATGCGCTTGCCGTTCAGGCCGCGGACGCTCTTGACCGGCGACTCCTCCGGCACGCACAGCACCCAGCGGGCGGGGCGGCGGGTGGCGCGGCTGAACAGCAACTCGGTCACCTCGTGCACCTTGGAGCCGTTCTCCATGATCCAGTCCAGCCCGGTGATGCCGCAGTCGAGGTAGCCCAGCTCGACGTAGCGGCTGATCTCCTGCGCGCGAATGAGCCGGATCTCGATCTCCGGGTCGTCCACGTAAGGCACCAGCGATCGGCTGCTGACGCGGATATTGAACCCGGCCTTGGCCATCTTCTCGATGGCCGGCTTCTCCAGGCTGCCCTTGGGCAGGCCGAACCGCAGAATCTTTCGTTTACTCATCGACTTGCCGCCGCGCGGCCAGCTTGGCCTGGGCACGAATGTAGCGCTTGGCCGATTGCTTCACCCGGGTGACCGGGTTGAATCGCCATGTCCTGCGCGGCAGTTTGATATTCATCTTCATGCTCCTTGCGGAGTGTTCTGTTCAAATGCGAATCTCACCGTTGAACAAACGGGCGAGTGTTCGCGGATAAAGCTGGTGCTCCTCCTGCTGAATGCGCTGGTGAAGCGTCTCGGGCGTGTCGTCGTCGAGTACCGGCACGACGCCCTGCGCCAGAATGGGGCCGGTATCGATCCCGTGATCCACCATGTGGACGGTGCAGCCGGTGGCTTTCACCCCGTAATCGNGCGCCTGCTTCCAAGCCTCCAGCCCCGGAAATGCGGGCAGCAAAGAGGGGTGGATATTAACCACCTTTTTCTCAAATGCACGCAGAAAATCACCCTTCAAAATGCGCATGAACCCGGCCAGGGCCACCCATTCAGTCCCGGATTCGCGCAGCGCGGCGACGTAGGCCGCCTCGGCTTGGTCGTCCAGCTTGGTGCGGAATGATCCTGGCTCGATGAACCGGGCAGGCAGGCCAAGCGCCACGGCGTGGGACAAAATCCCGGCGTCAGCGACATCGCTCGCAACCAGCACAATCTCCGCCGGCAGCGATCCATCGGCGCACGCCTTGGCCAGCGAGACGAAGTTCGACCCCTTGCCGGAGCCGAGCACGGCCAGTTTGGTTTTGTCACTCATGCGGTTGCGCCCGCTTGGGCGCGGCGCAGCCTAAACCAAGCGCTTGGCCAAGGGGAGTTTGAACTTATGCTCTTTTGTTCTGTTCCATTTTCAGCGCGCGAGGGAAGAGCACATTGTTTTCCTTGTGAATGTGCAGGTGGAGATCGCGCTCCAGTTGAGCTAAGGCGTCCAGCATGGCGTGGTAGGTGTTGCAGGCTCCATCGGGCGGAGTGAAGCCGTCTGTCAATTCGCGGAGTCTTTCAAGTGCGGCGCCAGCTTGGCTGTGTTCNGATTCCATCTGGTCAATTGGATTGGCAAGTGAGCCGCAGTGAAACTTTGGGGCGGTATCACTCGCATCTAGTTGCCGCACTAGCGGGAAAAGAATTTGCTCCTCCTTCATCATGTGGTCTGAGAGTTCAGCGATCAGCGCCCGGCAGGTTTCACTCACCTGATGAAGGCGGGGATTTTGATCGCCGTGAACGGATGCCACTTTGCTGGTCAAGTCGTTCAGTCGGGAGAATTCCGAACGCAAGTAGGCATGGTGTGTCTG
This sequence comes from Verrucomicrobiales bacterium, assembly GCA_002686755.1. Lineage (GTDB taxonomy): Bacteria > Verrucomicrobiota > Verrucomicrobiia > Limisphaerales > UBA1096 > UBA1096. Next base: position 3,306 of record NYYJ01000149.1, on the reverse strand, counting down.
CTCGATGTGGTCAGCCAGTTCAGTCAGCCCCATGTCAGTCGTGTCTGCAGTAGGCTCAGTTCGAGGGGGCTGCGCCAATGTGGCGAGTACGGACTGCGGGTTCAGTCCCTTGTCCCTGCAGGCATCACCCAGGGTCTTTTTGCCCCCGCAGCAGTAGTCGATGCCGATGTCTTCAAATACGCTTGCAAGCATCGGGTACCCTGCCACGATATCGCCGACTGTGTTGTCAAGTTGAGATTCGTTCATGACTGGTCGATTGCATGTTGCATGCATGTGGGCATGCTATACATCGGTCAGTCTGTTTCGTCGAGTTCAAAGAGCAACTTCAACCTCCACGCCGCTTGGTCAAGCGGCTAGCATGTCCGCCGTCGTATGAAATTATCCCTCGAGTTGACCGTGGACACCCAGTCGGGGTGGGTCGATGCCGTGATGGCAGACCTGCCGTCGTTCCTGCAGGACCACGCCGACTGCGAACGCAAGGCGTCGGCACTGGCGATGAGTCTCGTGGCCAAATACCCGAACCGGCTCGAGATCATCCCGGAACTGATCGCCACAGGCGTGGAGGAGTTGNAGCATTTCCAGCAGGTGTACGAGGTGATGCGGGCACGCGGCATTCCGTTGCTCAAGGAAATCCAGAAAGACCCGTACATCACGGCGCTGATGAAACTGCTGCACAGCGATACGGAGCGACGGTTTCTCGATCGGTTGCTATTGGCGTCGATCATCGAGTGTCGCGGTGCGGAGCGTTTCCGGCTTGTGTCCGAGGCGCTTGGGGAGGATGAGGAATTGCAGCAGTTTTATCATGAGCTTTGGGTGTCCGAGGCGCGGCACGGGCATATTTTTGTCGGGATGGCGCTGGAGTATTTTGAGAAGGACCGCGTGTACGGGCGATTAACGGAATTGAATGAAGCCGAGGGACGGATCGTCGATGGGCTGGAATTCCGGGCGGCACTGCATTGAGGACGAATTGATGAGGAAAAACAAACAGGACAAGACAGGAATGACGCGCCGGCGATTTATCGGCGCAAGTGCGGTGGCGACCTTCGGCTTTCAGGTCGTGCCGAGCCGGGTGTTCGGCGCGAACAGCCGCTTGGCGGTCGCCGGCATCGGCGCGGGCGGCAAGGGGCGAGCGGACGTCTCCGGGGCGGCCAAGGCCGGTTGCGATATCGTTGCGCTGTGCGACGTTGACGAGTCCCGGGCCGCTGGAATGTTCAAGGCGCATCCCAAGGCCAAGCGCTTCCCCGACTTTCGCGTGATGCTGGAGAAAATGGGCGGGAGCATCGACGCCTGCACCATCTCNACGCCGGANCACACCCACGCCGNNGCCACCTCGATGGCGATGAAGATGGGCAAACATTGCTACACGCAAAAGCCGCTGACCCACGACGTTTACGAGGCACGCCACCTGACCCGCTTGGCCAAGCGCACCGGTGTCACCACGCAGATGGGAAACCAGGCGCACGCCGGCGAGCCGATCCGCCGTGCGGTCGAGTTGGTTCGCGCCGGGATTATTGGCAACGTAACCGAGGCGCACATCTGGACCAACCGCCCGATCTGGCCGCAAGGGATGAAGGCGCGCCCGGCCAAGGCTGACGTGCCCAAGGGCGTGGACTGGGATCTGTGGCTTGGCCCGGCACCGCACCGCCCGTACGGCAAAGGGTACGTTCCGTTTGCCTGGCGCGGCTGGTGGGACTTTGGCACCGGGGCGCTCGGCGACATGGCCTGCCATATCATGGACATGGCGTGGTGGAGCCTTGAGTTGGGCTCGCCGACGCGTGTGAGCGCCCGGCACGGTGNCAACACCGGCGAGAGCGCCCCGAACTGGGCGGTGATCGATTATCAATTCGGCTATCGCGGCAGCCGCCCGCCGGTGAAGCTTGTATGGTACGACGGCAAAAAGAACGGGGTGCAGAACGCGCCGTCCCTCGAGACCGCTGGCGGGGTCAACATGGTCGGCAAAGGGGGGAAGGGTTACGGCTCTTTGTTGATTGGGGACAAGGGCAGGATGTTCTTCAGTCGCAGAGGCACTGAATGGAAAATCACCGGGCGCGACGAGGACGAGGTGAAACAGATCGAGGTCAACACGCCGAAGACGCTGTCGCGCACCAAGGGCAACTACGTCGAGTGGGTGAACGCCGCCACCGGCAACGGCCACAAGCCGCTGAGCCGGTTCGAGATCGCCGGGCCGTTCACCGAGATGGTGTTGCTGGGCAACCTGGCCATCCGCGCCGGCGAGCCGGTGCAGTGGGATGCCAAGGCGCTGCGCTCGAGCAACAGTGAAAAAGCCAACCGCTACGTCCGCCGCGAGTACCGCAGCGGCTGGAAGCTTTGAATCGGCCGCTTGGCCAAGCGGCGTCTGTTTCCTAAAATTGACGCCGGCGCTCCCCAAACGTACCTTATCCCGATGAAACGTTCTTCGCAGGCCAAGCCGAAACGGGCCTTCACGTTGATCGAGTTGCTGGTGGTCATCGCGATCATCGCCATCCTCGCCGCGATGTTGTTGCCGGCCTTGGCCAAGGCAAAGACCAAGGCGCACGGTATCGCCTGCATGAACAACTCCAAGCAGCTGATGCTGGCATGGCGCATGTACGCCGAGGACAACGACGACGGGCTGGTGTCGGCCAAGGAGGGGATGATGACCGNCCGCCGCTGGGCTGGGCCGCGCTGGGTGTTCGGCTGGCTCGACCTGCCGTCGAGCGGCGCGGACGACGTGCTTCCGGAGATCGCCATCAAGACCAGCCCGCTCTGGGAGTANTGCGGCAANTCCACCGAGATTTGGCGTTGCCCGGCCGACACGACNACCGGCAAATGGCAGGGCAAGGTCTATCCCCGCGTGCGGAGCATGTCGATGCAATGCTGGATGGGCGGCCCCGGNTGGGGNGGCGCNGGCATGGGNTCGCGCCAGCCGGACAGCGGCCCGTACCGGGTGNTCGTGAAGCAGCACCAGATCGTCGGCCCGTCGCCGTCCGAGGCGATGGTGCTGCTCGACGAGCGGGAGGACAGCATCAACGACGGCTACTTCGCGGTGGACATGACCGGCTACCCGAAAAACCCGAAGGCGATGAAACTGGTCGACTACCCGGCTTCGTACCACAACAACGCCGCCGGGATCGCCTTCGCCGACGGGCATTCGGAAATCCACAAATGGCTCGACCCCCGGACCATCCCGCCGCTGACCAAGGGCCGGGAACTCAAGCTCGACGTCTCCACCCCGGACAACCCCGACATGCTGTGGATGCAGGAACACAGCAGCGATCTCGTCAAGCGATGAGCCGGCTCCTGTTTTGTCTCGGTGCGTGGCTGTCT
>NYYJ01000148.1 GCA_002686755.1 Verrucomicrobiales bacterium | reverse complement strand
GGATCTCGAGAGTGACATCGGCTTTTTGCCGCTCAACGCCGCCGAGTCGTACGGCCGCCTACGCCTGATGAAGACCGGTGAGATTCCAAGCTCTCGAGATATCGTCGTGTACAAAACATTGCCGAATGAGATGCCGCGCGTGGCCGGCGTTATCACGGCGGTCCGGCAGACGCCGCTCTCACACGTCAACCTCCGCGCCGTGCAGGACGGTGTCCCGAATGCCTTCATCACCGGTGCTGCGAAAAATAAGACCATCGCGTCTCTCGCCGGAAAACTGATCTACTACAAGGTTGACAAAAACGGCTACGAACTCCGCGAGGCCACCGAGGCAGAGGTCGACAAACACTTTGCAGCCATCCGCCCGGNCAAGNCGCAGTCNCCCAAGCGNGACCTGTCNGTGNNNGANATNCGNCCNNTNGNCAAAATCNGCTTNGGCGANTCNGACAGTNTTCGGNGTNAANGTCNGCCAACCTNGCCACNCTNCACACNATNGNNNTNCCCGAGGGCACCGTGCCNAGCGGCCATGCGGTGCCGTTTTCNTTTTACGATGCGTACATGAAACACAACGGCCTGTACGACAAGGCCCGTGAGATGCTCACAGACAAGGCGTTTCAAAAGAATCGCGACACCCAGATCGCCCAGCTCAAGGCATTCCGCAAAACGATCAAGGCCGCCAACATGCCGGACTGGATGATGGAGCGCTTGGCCAAGTTGCAGTCCGCCTTCCCCGAGGGACTAGGCATCCGCTGCCGCTCGAGTACCAACAACGAGGACTTGCCCGGCTTCAGCGGGGCCGGCCTGTACGACTCGTTCACGCACAAGCCAAGCGAGGGGCATTTGGCCAAGTCGATCAAGCAGGTGTTCGCCAGCCTTTGGAACTTCCGCGCATTTGAGGAGCGCGAGTTTTATCGCATCGACCATTTCACCACCGCGATGGGGGTGCTGGTGCACCCGAACTTTTCCGACGAGGCCGCCAATGGGGTCGCCGTGACCGATGACATCCTGTATCAGACCAAGGGCAACTACTACCTCAACACACAAGTTGGCGAGAACCTCGTCACCAACCCGGAGGCCAACTCCATCCCCGAGGAACTGCTGCTCAACTGGTGGAAACCCGATGAGCACAAGGTGATGCGCCACTCCAGCCTGGCCAGGGGCAACGCCCTTCTAATGAGCGACAAGCACCTCACGCAGATGAACGAGTGCCTTGGCAAAATTCACGCGCGCTTTGCCAAACTGTACGGCAAGCCGCTGAACGACAAAAAATTTGCGATGGAGATTGAGTACAAAATCACGAAGGACGGGAACCTCTCCATCAAGCAGGCCCGCCCGTGGGTTTATTGAGTTGTAACCACGAGAGCATGCGGATCGTTTTTCCAGACACGCGAAAACCACTGTCATGAACAAACTGACATTCAAACTGGTGATGGCTGCCACATGTCTCGGCATGGTGGCAGGTGATGCGATGGCGCAGGAACGCGGTGAGCGCGACCGTCCGCCCCGGCCCGATCGCGACCGACGCGAAGGCATCGAGCGCCGCGAGAGGCCCGACGGGGAACGCACCCGCCGCGGTCCCGAACGCCCGGATCAAGGCGACCGTGAACGATCCCGCCGCAGTTCCCGCGAGCGCGGCGGGGAACGGGGCTCCCGCAGGCCGCAGTTTGACGGTCCGGGTGGGCCGGGCGGCCCCGGTGGTTTCATGCGGATGTTCCCGGTGATGGCTGCGCTGGACAAGGATGGCAACGGCGAGATTTCCGCCGAGGAAATCAAGGGCGCCGTCGCCGCCCTCAAGAAGCTGGACAAGAACAAGGATGGCAAACTGACCGAGGACGAGTTGCGTCCAAGCTTCGGCGGCAGCCGTGGTGGCGGTCGAGGGGGTCGCGGCGGCGCCACCGAACGCCGACCCTCCTTTGAAGGGGGTGATCGTCCAAGCCGCCGGCCGGCGACGCGCGGTGACGGCGAACGCCCACGTCGCCCCTCCCGCGGCGGTGACGAGCGTCCGGACCGGCCCTCGCGCGAGGAATAGTCCAGTCAACCGGTTTTGCACTCCCGTTGGCCAAGCGCTTGGCCAACGGGATTTTTCTTTGGCGAGCTTGGCAAAGCGCTTGGCTACCAGACCTCGACGGGACCCTTGGGCACCGGGATGGCTTTGCGCTTGGTCGCGGCCGGCTCTTCGTCGTCCTGCATGAATGTCGGCATCATCGGCCCCTGCCGGTAACGCTCGATGAGTTCCCCGTCCGCATCGGTGAATTGCTCCCGCCAGTCGAGGTAGTCGGTTAGTGCCGACTCGAAATCGTCGCGCGTTGAGATCTGCACCACCCGCTTGTTGAATGGTTTCACTGGGCCGAACCGCTTGGCGTACCACGGGGCCACCTTGCGGAACATCAGGCAGCCTCGCTGCTCGCCGAACACCTCGAGCATCAGGTCGAAGTGCCGGCGCATCACCCGCACCCGCTCGGTGAATGTCGGCTCCGGCAACAGTTCGCTGGTCTTCAGGTAATGATCCGTATGGCGGAAAATCCACGGGTTGTAAAACGCGCCCCGCCCGGCACTCACGCCGTGGCAGCCGGTGGCATCCATCATGTGCTTCGCCGCCTCGGGCGTGGTGATGTCGCCGTTGCCGATTATGGGAATCGCCCGCGCCGCCTCGACTACCCGGCGAATGCCCGCGAGATTGACGTCTCCCGTGAATCCCTGTTCGCGCGTCCGGCCGTGGATGAATATCGCCGACACGCCGACATCCTCGAGCACGCGAACCAAGTCGGGCGCGGTGATGTTTTTGTCATCCCAACCGAGACGCATCTTGGCTGTGATTGGTATCTTGACCGCCTCGACCATCAGCTTCACGAGGCGCGCCGTGTTGTCGAGTTCGGTCATCATTGCCGAGCCGCCGCCGGTCTTGCACACCTTGCGCACAGGACAGCCCATGTTGATATCGATCGAGTGGATGCCGATCGACTCGAGGTATTGTGAGGCGTCACGCATCTCCTCCGGCACCGCGCCGAAAAGCTGCACCGCGAGTGGACTGTCCGCCTCGTTGGTCTCAATGAGCTTGAGCGCCTTGGGGTTGCGCTCGAGCAGCGACCGGGCGTTGACGAGGTCGGTGGTCGTCAACCCCAACCCACCCACCTCGCGCAACACCAGCCTGAACGGCAGATTCGTGTACCCCGCCAGCGGCGACAAAAAGAGGTTAGATTCAAGTTGGAGCGACCCGAATTGCATAAACCAAAACGCGAAACCCAGCGTAATGCAGAAGAAAAATCGGCGGCGACAAAAAAGTGCGCTTGGCCAGGGGGGTTATTGCACGCCGGGGTTGGCCCGGAGGTCGAAGCAGGAGATGTTGTCGTCCATTCGCAGGTAGAGTTTGCCGTCGACGATGACCGGGGAGGGGCACCACATCGCCTTGATGCGTGTCTTGCCCAACTCGCGATGGGCCTTGGTGTCGGTGTCGATCATCACGAGGTCGCTGCCTTTCTTTTCGAGCGCAACCATTTTGCCATCAGCGATGACCGGCGAGGAAATGGTGCTTTGGCGCGACTCCTTCCACTTCAGCTTGCCGGTGGCCAGTTCGACGCACATGTGCCATTCGCCCCCGGTCAGGTAAACATGTCCACCGTAAATTACCGGGGACGACTGCGATCGCCGCTCCGACATCGGGAAGTTCCACACCTGCTCAGCCCCGCGCTTGGCCAAGCGATACGCTGCGAGGCCGACTTTTTTGTCCTTGCTGTAAACCACCATCCAGTCGCCGGAGATGACCGGGGTGGAATCGCCGCCGCCAGCGATTTTCCAGACGGTTTCGCCGGTCTCGGGATGCACGGCGACGTACGATTTTCGTTCACTGCAAACCAAGCGCTTCCCCGCTTGGCCAAGCCACAGCACAGGCGAGGAGTTGCTGTTGCGCATGTCGCTGTTTTCCCACAACAATTCGCCGGACTTGGCATCGTACGCCGTCAACTGTCCGGCGATCAAAAACAAGCGGTTGTCATCGACGAGGACGGACGAAGCCGGGCCTTTGCCGCGTTTGGGCAACGGCGCGGCCCAGAGCCGCTTGCCGGTTTTCGCGTCCATGCAATAGACGTGCGTGCTGCCTGCGGCAAACAATCGGCCGTCGACCACGCAGGGAGTGCTCGACGATTTGCGGCCGGTCGGTTCGCCGGGTGCCTCAGTTTTCCAAAGTCGCTTGCCGGTTTTCGCGTCGAGGCAGACAACAACGTCCTTGGCCACGCGCACGGTGTTCGGGATCGCCTTGAGCAATTCGAGCTTGGCCAAGCGGCTGATCGGCTGGGCCTCCATCCACTCTCGCAACGCAGCATCATTCTCAAATCGTTGATCGCCCTTCTGTGCCACGCGCCGCATGTCCGCGAACGGGATGGCGGCCCGCCCCTTTTTAAATCGACTAACGATCCAGCTGCCATTGCGCTCGGCCTGCTCGGCCGAAAGGTTTTCGGCCACCCATTTTTCAGACCACTCAGTGAGCTTGCGCCCGCGCAGGCGGGGGCTCAGCGACTCGCGGGCCTTTTCCATTTTCGAGATGATCGGTTCCGGCAGGGATAAGTTTCGGTAGCCGAGCTTGCGCAAGATGAGCGCGTTGATCTCGCGATTCTCCGACGGTTCGTCGTCGTGCCATACGAGGCTGATGTAGGTTTTGCCGCCGGCCACGACCACGCTGCCGTGGCCGCCGTCGTCGCCGCTTGGGATCGTCTCGCTACGCCAAAGCAGCTTGGGCCCGCCCTCCGGCCAGGCGTCCAGCAACGGCACGCCGTCCGCGACCACGCCGTTGCGCTGGCTCCCCCGCCATTGCGACCATTCGCCCGCTGTCGCAACAGCGGCAACAAGAATACATCCCGAAAACAAAATTGGCTTCATGTGAGCGCCGGGGAGGATGGCGGGGATTCACCCGTCGCGCAAGGCCTTGGCGGTGTGGTTGTGCCTGGTTTTGGCGAGGGCGGCGGGCGTTCCCTCGGCGGTGAGTTGGCCGCCTTGGTCGCCGGCGTCCGGGCCGAGATCGATCACCCAGTCGGCCTGGCGGATGAGGTCAAGGTTGTGCTCGACGACGATCACCGAGTGGCCTTCGTCCACCAGGCGATGCAGCACCTTGGCCAACAGCCGCACGTCATCGAAGTGCAGCCCGGTGGTCGGTTCGTCGAAGAGGTACAGCGTCGGGCCGGTCTCTTTGCCCTGCGCCTCGGCGAGGCTGCGGATGAGCTTGAGCCGCTGGCTCTCACCACCGGAGAGGGTGTTCACCGGTTGGCCAAGCCGCAGGTAACCCAAGCCAACGTCGCTGAGCAGTTGCAGCTTGGCCCGTGCCCGTGCCGCCGGCCGGGAGTCGGGATAGCCGCCGAGAAACGAAATCGCCTCGTCGGCGGTGGCGTCGAGCAGGTCGGCGATGTTCCAAGCCAAGCGATTGGCCAAGGGCGGCGTCAGCCTGGCCTCGAGCACGTGGTTCCGGTAGCGGCGGCCATTGCAGTCGGGGCACTTGATGAATATATCGCTCAAAAACTGCATTTCGACCTTCTCGAAACCGGTGCCTCGGCAGTGGCCGCACTGGCCCTGCGCGGAGTTGAAGCTGAACGCCCCGGTCGGCAGCTCGAGCGCCTTGGCCTCGGGGCTGGCGGCGAACAGTTTACGGATGTCGTCGAACGCGCCGATGTACACCGCCGGGTTCGAGCGCGGTGTGCGGCCCAGTGACGACTGGTCGACCATCATCACCGACTCAAGCGAGCGCCAGCCGGTCAGCTTGGCCAAGCGGCCGTTCGCCGCCGAGTCGCCGAGCTTGTCGAGCAGGGCAGGGAGGAGGCCGTCGCGGATCAGCGTGGTCTTGCCGGAGCCGCTGACACCAGTCACGCAAACCAACCGGCCAAGCGGGATGTCCACCGCGAAATCGTTCAGGTTGTTCCGGGTAAACTTGGCCAAGCGCAGGCGCGCTGTGCGGGGGGTGACGGCGCGCGCCGGGGGCGGCTCGAGTTGTTCGCGGCCGGAAAGGTAGGCCGCAGTTAGCGAGGCACGGCAGTGGGTCAGGCGCGCGCCGGGGCCGTCGTACACGATCTCGCCGCCGTGCTCGCCGCGTTCCGGGCCGAGGTCGACGACGTGGTCGGCGCGGCGGATGACGCCGGTCTCGTGCTCGACGACAACGAGCGTGTTGCCGAGGTCGCGCAGGTTTTCCAGCAGGCCGACAAGTCGCCCGGTGTCGCGCGGGTGCAGCCCGACGCTCGGCTCGTCGAGCACGTAAAGCATGTTGACCAGCCGCGAGCCGAGGCAGGCGGTGAGGTTGACGCGCTGGGTTTCGCCGCCGGAGAGTGTGCGCGTCGGCCGGTCGAGCGTGAGGTAGCCCAGGCCGATGCGCACCATCGCGTCGAGCCGCCCGCGCACCTCGGTCAGCACCGGCGCGAGCGCGTCCGACTGCTTGAGCTTGAGCCGGGCGGCGAGTTGGTCGATCACCGCCGCCGCGTCGCGGATGGGTAGCCGGTAAAAATCGGAGAGTGTAATCCTGTCGCCACCGCCGGCGGGGTCGAGTTTGAAGCGGAGCGACTCCGGCTTGAAGCGCTGCCCCTCGCACGCCGGGCACGGTGTGTAGCTGCGATAGCGCGAGAGCAACACGCGGACATGCATCTTGTACGCCTTGCTCTCAAGCCAGCGAAAGTAACCGGCGACGCCGTACCAGGCGTTGGGCCAGGTGCGTCCCGGCTGGCCGTAGTCCGGCGCGCCGTGGATCACCCAGTCACGCGCTTTTTTTGGCAGCTTGTTGAACGGCACATCGGTCGGGATGCCGTCCTCTTTTGCGGCGGCCATCATCTCGCGCTGGCACTCGACGCCATGCCCGGTCTGCCACGGCTTGACGACGCCTTGGGCAATCGACTTCGTGGTGTCCGGCATGGCGAGCCGGTGGTCGATTGAGATGATCCGGCCGAAGCCTTTGCACTCCGGGCAGGCACCGACGGGGCTGTTGAAACTAAACAACGCCGGCGACGGGTCGCGGTACTCGACGTCGCACCCGGCGCAATGAAAATGTCGGCTAAACTGTTGCTGCCCAATTGCTTCCGTATGGACAGAAAGATGGCTTTTGCCGAACTGGTACGCCTGTCCGGCCGCCTCGAGAAACCGCGCACGGCTGCTCTTGGCCAAGCGCACTCGATCCTGCACGACGGTCAGCGAGCTGAGCTTGCGCTTGGCCAAGCGCTTGGCCGCCTCCTCGACCCGCAGCAGTTCCGGAAGGCGGCCGCGCCGGGTTTTTGCGGTGGGATCGACAACGCGCCGGTAGCCCTGTTTGCCGATCAGTTGCAGCGACTCGTCGAGCGAGAGTTTCTCCGACAACGGTACATCAAACGTCACCAGCGCCTCGCCGGCTTGGCTGCCGGATAGCGCCTTCCAAATCGCAGTCGGCTCGTCGCGAATGACCGGTTTGCCGCAGCGGTCGCAGTGGCACCCGGCGAGGTGCGTCCACAAATGTTTCATGTGATCGCAGATCTCGGTCATCGTGCCGATGGTCGAACGGGTGGTGCGTACGGTATTGCGTTGGCCCAGCGCGATGGCGGGTGGGATGCCGTCGATGCGGTCGACCTGCGGCTTGTCCATCCGGTCAAAAAACTGCCGGACATACGGCGAGAACGTCTCGACGTAGCGGCGTTGGCCCTCGGCGAAGAGGGTGTCGAAGGCGAGCGAACTTTTTCCGGAACCGCTCAGGCCGGTGAACACAATCAATCGGCCCTTGGGCAGGTCGAGGTCGAGGTTCTTGAGGTTGTTGTGGCGGATGCCGCGAAGCCGGATTTGGCCGTTGGTCTTTTGGCGTGGCAATGGCCCGGGGGACAAGTCAGCCCTTGGCCGCGCAGGCCTTAAGGTAGTCGATGATTGCGCGGTCGTCGTCGCCGGCTTCGAGTGTGACGCGCAGGAAGTCGACGAGGCTGGAGTTGTGCTCGCGCAGGAATGGTCGGTCACCGCCGCAGCCGTACATCAACTCGGGCGGCAACTGGCCGGCGAGCTTGGCTCGGGCCTTGACGATGAGGCGCGGCAACCAGGCGATGCCATCGACCTCATCCGTCTTGGCCGGGATTTTTTCGGGATCAATCTGGATTCGGGCCGATTCACTGCCGAGCGTGTTCACGAAATGATCACGCCGCAATTCCGTGACGCCCTCGACCTGATCGTACTCGACGTCGTCCCAGTTGATGCTGTCCTCCACGAAGTCGAACAGCTCCCGCGAGGAGCAGCCGATCGTGGCAAGGAAATAAACCTCGTCCGGCTCGAAGATCGTTGTGGTGGTGGTGCGTCCAGCGCGGTAGCGCGCCTGCGCAGCCTGGTACAAATCGCGGAATCGGGTTTTCCAGTCGTCAGACATACGGGTCAGTTTCGCAAATCGACCGCCGACATCAAGCGATCCGTGGCGGAGTAGGCCTCGGTGACCCACTCGACAATTTGGGAGGGATCGGGCGCGTACTCGAGCTCGAGGCTGATCGCGCCGTCAAATTCCAGATCCTTGATTGCCCTCAGGTAGCCTTCGAACGGTACCACGCCCCGGCCCGGCGGCAGGTCGCCGTGCACCTTGCCGTCGCAGTCGGAAATATGCACGTGCCCGGCGCGGCCCTTCAGCGAGGTGAGGCTCTCGGGCGGACTGTCGCTCAACACCATGTGGCTGATATCGATGTTCGCCTTGACAGCCGGATTGTCGACATCGGTCAGGAATCGATCCATCTCGCCGATGGTGTTGACGAGCGACATGTGGAACGGCTCCAACTCGATGACGATCTCGAGGTCGCGTTCGCCGGCGTAGTCGCCGAGGTGCCTGCAGTTCTCGACGGCGAAGTTCCACTGTTCCTCCGGTGGGATGACTTCCTTCTGCCAAATGTATTCGCCGATCACGAGCAGGTAGTTTTTCGCGCCGAAGGTCACGCCCATGTCGAGGTAGCGCTTGCAGCGCTCGACGTGGAAGCGTTGCACCGACGGGTTCAAGTCTACCAAGCCGACGCTGACGCCTACCACGCTGACAATCGGCAGTTGCAGTTCGTCGCAGGTTTGCTTGATGTCCGTGATCCGTTCGGTGGCGTTCGGCTCCATCGGATCCTCAAAAATATCAACACAGTCGAAACCCAGTTCCTTGGTTTTCCTGAGGCCATCCACGAGTCCAATGCCGTGCTGTTCCCAAGCCGAATTAATCATTCCCAGTTTCATTTTGCTTAAGCCGTTGCGCGATGTTACGGAGCGGTTCGCCCCGGTGAAAGTCGAAAATGGTCAGACGCTGAACAACTCCTCGAGGCGGGTGCGCATCACGCCGCCATCCACGGTCACGCCGGTCCAGTACTCGATGCCGGTGATACCTTGGTTCACCAGCATGCCCAGACCGTCGAGAACCTTGCAGCCGCGTGCCTGCGCGTCCCTAATTAGGCGGGTTTGGGGTGGATTTGGGATCACATCCGCCACCACCATATCTGCGGACAGCGAATCGAGGTTAAGCGCCAGCCGTGCATCGACATCAGGATAAAGCCCGATCGACGTGGCGTTGATCACGACGTCCACGCCGTCGGTCACCGAGTGGTCGCCGTCCCATTTTTCAAATGCTGCCTCGGCAGGGGTTTTGTCGTTTACCAGTGCCATCAGTTCCTGACCACGTTCCTCGGAACGGTTCACGATGGTGATGTGCGTCGCCCCGGCCAACGCCACCTCGACCCCGATCGCCCGGGCCGCGCCACCGGCGCCAAACATCACGATCCGTTTCCCAGCGGGATCAACAATCTCCTCGAGCGATTTCAGAAAGCCCTTGCCGTCAGTGTTCTCGCCAATGAGTTGTTCGCCCCTGCGCACGACACAGTTCACCGCACCGATCACTGAGGCAGATTCGCCTAGACCGTCGATGTGTTGAATCACCTCCACCTTGTTCGGCAGCGAGCAGTTGAAACCGGCCCAGTTCATCGCCCGCGCCCCGGCCACCGCCTCGCCAAGGTTCTCCGGCCCGACCTCTGTGTTGATGTAACGCCAGTGCAGGCCGTGGTGCCGGTAGGCAGCCTCGACCATCTCCACGGTAGGATTCTCGGCGGCCGGCTTGGCAAATGAGCCGGTCAAACTCGGTAAAAAATTCAGTTCGTCTGGCATGGTAAAAATCGGCGGGGATGGTTAGTCCTGCTTGGCCAAGCGTCAAGCCGCGCTTGGCCAAGCGCGAGCCGGTGGCGGGGAAACCGGTTGGCGGGGTCAAGCCAGCTCTCGCACCCTGGTCTCCACGGCATTGATGAGATGGTCGGGCGTGGACGTGCCTGCCGTGATGCCGAGCGTGCCCGCCTTCGGCAGCCACTCCGAGCGGATGTCGTCCGGTCCCTGGACATGATACACCCTCCCGCAAAACCGCCGGCACGTTCGCGCGAGTTCATGTGTGTTGTTGCTGTTCGCCCCTCCGACCACCAAAATGATGTCCGATTGTTTTGCCAACGTCTCGGCGGCGTCCTGTCGCTGCTTGGTGGGTTGGCAGACGGTATCCACAAAACAAACCTCAGCCTCCGGAAAACGCGCCCGTAAATGCTCCACCAAGGACCGAACCCGGACAACAGGCTGTGTGGTTTGCGCCACCACGCCGAAACGGGGACGCGAATCCAGTGCATCAATTTCTTCCTTGCTCAAGACTACATTGCTTTCCAGCAGATCCTCGGTGAGTCCGCGCACCTCCACATGCCCGTGACGGCCAATGATGACCGGGTGATATCCGGCTGCCACAAGGTTGCGAACCTGCTTGTGGGCGTAATGAACGAGCGGGCACGTGGCATCCTTCAATGTCAATCCACCCCGGTGTGCCCGGGTGCGCGCTCGGTTTGAAGCACCGTGTGCGGTGATCATTACAGTCTCCGTCTCCACGGCGTCTGGTTGATCCTCGAACCTCACGCCACGATCCCGCAACTCTTCAAGTACGTTGGCATTGTGTACCAGTTCACCCAATACTGTCAGAGGGCGGGATTTTACCACCTCCTTGGCCAGAGAGATCGCATCACGCACACCGAAACACATGCCCATGTACTCCCCCCGAAGGATGGTTAATTTAACTTTGTACTGCAAAGTATATGTTGTCATTTATTCCTTTTGGTTTATCACAAAAAATTAATTGATTTTGCGTGCCTGTTTTACGATGCCCTCCAACAGGTCAACATATCCGGAAAAGGCGCTGCTCCCCTCCGTGGTGAGACGGCATGTGGTCAATGGCCGTTTTTCCTTGAACGATTTTGATACGGAAACATACCCCGCTTTTTGAAGGGTCCGAATGTGAGTGATGAGGTTTCCGTCTGTCATGTTCAGAGTCTCCCGGATGTCAGTGAAGGACATTTCCTGAATGGCCGCCAGCAGGGACATGATCGCCATTCGGTTCTTCTCGTGGATGACTTTGTCCAGTTGCTGAAACGAATCCGCGTTCACTCGATTTCCAACGGTTCCAGAGTTAATTTCAAGTAAACGCCGTAAGCCAGATTGATCGCCCCGAAGCCAAAGCCCATCAACCAGTGGGCGGTGTTTTCATTGATGAACGATAACGGCTCGATCCTTGAAAAAAAAAGAATGAAAGAGCCAAATACAACATAAATCCATCCCAGCAACTTGATACCTCTTCGCATGAAAAAGCCAGCCGCATGCAACGCTCCTCCGTACAGGATCAGCCAGAATGCGGCTAACCGGGCGCTGTTCCTCGCTCCGGTCTCCTCAAGCAATTCAAACAGTCCCAATGCCAACCCGGCGGCGAGCATCGGCAACATGGCCTGCGCCACGCGGCGGGTTGGTGGCGACCAAAACTCCTCATCGCTCTTCAACGCCTGACGCCGGATCAAAAGCAACGCAGCCAGCGCGGACACCACCGCCACGCCAAGCCAATAAACGGCAAAATACTCCGGCCCAACACAACCGAGCGCCTGTGCCACCCCGGCGGCGACTACTCCCATTGTCCCCACCAACAATGCAAGGGGCGCCATGGCGCGCCGATAGACTCGAGCCTGTTCCATCAGGGAACGGATCGCCTTAAGGTTTTCTTCAGCCCAGTTCGCGTTCACGGAATTACTTTGTAATGCAAAGTAATATTGTGCAAGCCTTAATTGCCAATTTTTTTGGATGGAATCGTTCCTCCGCTTGGCCAAGCGGATGGGTTGTTCCGCTTAAACCGCTTGAAAAATGCGGACTTTCCATCGACCGTCTCTCGCCAATGAAACCGTTTGTTTTGATTCGCCCCGTAATGGCTGCCTTTCTGGTTGCTTTATATGCCGAAACGGCCGTGAGGGCTGAAACACAACTGGTCGAGGAACTTTCGATCGGGGTGAAGAATCCGCTCAAGGTCAGTTTGGCCAAGCCGCCCCGCGGCTTTGTTGCAGATACGAAACTTGGACTCCTGCGGCACCGTGTATTGAAAGGTCAGGTGCTGCACACGGCCCGAAAAGGATTACGGGGGCTATTTGAGACCCGTGGGGTCCGAACCCCGAAAGGCGATTTGCTGCTGATGTTTCCGGAGGGCAACCACTACGCCGCAGGCGGTGGCAAGGTCAACGACATGATCGCCTACCGATCCAGTAACAACGGCGAGACATGGGAAGGTCCCTCGATCGCGTTTGACATCGATTACAGCCAACATGGCCTCATCCCGTTGATCCCACGTGGCAGCAAGCGAATCTACGCCTTTGGCACTCAACCAATCCCGAGCAAGTACAGTCGTGATAAGGGCAGACATGAAAACACACCGATCGGCTTCCGCTGGTCGGACGACGACGGCCACACGTGGAGCAAGGTCACTTTGATCAAGCCAAAGAATGATCCGGGTTTCCTCGGCATGTCGGTCACCCGCATGTGCGAGACCGATTCCGGCGCGTGGATTCTCGGCTCCCACGCGGCGGATTGGTCGAAACATCCGCTCATCACGCGGCAGTACATGTTGCGCAGCGAGGACAAGGGCAAGTCGTGGACGTTGCTGCCGGGCAAACGGCCCGGCGGGTGGTTCTCCCCGAAGTACAGCCGCATGGATGAGGGGCGGCCGATCTCGCTTGGTAATGGTGAGGTTTATTTTATGGCGAGAACACCGACCGGTCGCATCTGGGAATCGCGCAGCACGGATGACGGCAAATCTTGGGCTGATCCCAGGGCGTCATCTCTCGTTCATCCCGATGCGCCGCCGATGGTGTTTCACCT
Organism: Verrucomicrobiales bacterium; assembly: GCA_002686755.1. GTDB lineage: Bacteria > Verrucomicrobiota > Verrucomicrobiia > Limisphaerales > UBA1096 > UBA1096. Next base: position 7,313 of record NYYJ01000148.1, on the reverse strand, counting down.
GAGCGACGGCAAGACGCTGATCACCTTTTTCCACAACCGCCACATCAACACGCAGTACGTTGGGCTGACCGGTAAGATGGATGGCATGAGGGATCGTGCGGAAATCTGGGTGTCGCTCTCAAAAGACGGTGGACGGAACTGGAGTGAACCGCGTTTTCTCTTCACCAACGCCACCCGCTCCAATCCAGCGAAGAACGGATGGTTCAATCACAACTCATCCTACATGGACGCGGTGATCGATGACGGTACAATCCACCTGTTTCTCCCCCACCTTTGGAATCGTGCCGTGTACATGCACCTAAAGGAAAAAGATCTGGCCAAACTGCCAACCGTCAAGCAACTGGCCAAGCGCTTGGCCAAGTGAGCCAAGCGCAAAGCCAGCTACCGGTTAATCAGTCGCTCGTTGCAGTTCTTCACTCCAGTACTGAAGAAAGAATTTCTTTTCCTCGAAGTTAAAGAGCGCGTCTGACTCCCCGACGATCGGGCGCAGCGTGGTCGTCATCTGAACGGTGACCAAAAGGAAAATTAGACACCAAACTAGCAGATGCCCGGTGTTGGTCATGCCCATCGCCTTGCCCGCACGGAATACGAGAGTGAAACCGAACCCGACACAGATCCCCCACAACGCCAGCAACATGAAACCGATGAACACCGCGGAGGTGCTTGAGACGCTGAACAGCCAAACTACCGGCGCGAATCCGACCAAAAGCAGACCAGAAAGCGCCACGATCGAGCACAACATCCCCACCACCGTGCTGAACCTTGCCTCCAATCCGCCGATGCAGGTGAAAATGTAGAGGCTCGGCAGACAGATCAGCGCACTGAACATCAATCCGGAAACGATTTTCAGAGGGGCCGCCCAGATTTGGGCTCCCCAGGAAAATGTGCCAACAACCAAGCCGAATACCGTCAGGCTGACCACGGAAATCAGGATAAGTGTGATCGGGATTCTCCATAGCGCCTCCTTTGTTTCGAGTTCGTGAAAAATGGATAGCGGCTTCCGCAGCAACTTGCTGAGTAAATTTGAAAAAGAGGCATCGCCCTCCATCGGGACAAAGCCTGACTCTGCATCGCTGATGCTCGGCGGGATGTTCGCTTTTACGCTTCCGACCGTTTCCCTTGTCGAGTCCTGTTTGTTTTCGTTCATATCTGTTTCAGTATTTTTCTAAATTTGAGAGACGTTTTTGAGTGCGACAATTACCGCCTCGTAAAAATTTCCGTTAAATGGATCGTTACGGAGGAATTCCACCTCGAGCCCTGGCGACACAAAAAACGGGCGCAGATTCCACGACACCTGTGCCCCGACAAAAAGATTCCCCGCCAACCAGGCGAAGAATGCATGGGTGCCGGCTCGACTCGAGTCTGCGAACTCCCGAACGTAATGCAACAGCCGGGCGTGTGCGGTAATGCCGGCAAAGGCGATCAGGCCCGTGTGCATCAACAGGCTGGCCCCATGCCAGGCGAACCGACCGGAGCCATCGCCAGATGACGGCATATTAAGCGTCGCAAAAAAGCCGATCGGACTGAGCGCACCAAGGATCACCGCCATGATGGCAAAGCCGGTGAGCAAAAACTGTACGCTTTTCCGAAAACCAATCCCGCTCCCCAGCACCAATCCCAGCAGACCGTTGAGCAGGCCGTTCAAGAGGAGAGTGATGATGAGGATCAGCGGCAGCTTGACTGCGACGTACGCCCCCATTTCCCAGCCATTACGGAGGCCCACGGTAAACCCGTAGGCGCCGCACCCCAGCGCGATCAACAGCAGGCAACACCGGACGGATCCCGATCGCGCGGCACCGATCCAGTCCGCGAGCAGCCCATTGTCCCCGCGGCACAGGGCGATGGCATTCTGAGCGGTCGGGTTCAAGTTGACTGAACCTGTATGGACTCCGCTTCCCCGGCCCCCGTTCAAAATCGGTCGCCAATCCTTGGCCAATTCCTTCCGCTTGGCCAAGCGGTGAGCTAGTGGCGGGTGGCTTCCGCCTTGGCCATCGCCTCGGCCTTGAACTTGGCCAAGCGGCGTTTGATCTCGGCCTCGTTGGCCCAGAGCGCTTGGCCATCCTCCGGCAGACGGTGGATAGGGTCGTAGTAGTAGAAGATTTCGCCCGGCTTGGCCGTGGGCGAGGTCCACGCGGACACGCCGATCTCCCGGTCGTACAACGTGTAGCTGGAAATCTCCCGCTTGCCACCCCCGCCGGGGGCGTCGCAGACCACGCGCGGCGTGTTGAAGCCAGCAATCGAGCCCTGTAACCGGCGGGACAAGTATTCCGCACGGTCGACTGTCGTGCGCAGGTGTTCGCAGCCCGGCACCATGTCGTGCAGATAAACGTAGTACGGCTGAACGAGCAGGCTGGAAAGTTTCTTGCTGGTGTAGTGGAGGCAGTCGAACCCGTCGTTCACCCCGCTGATGAGCACGGACTGGTTTCGGACACGAACACCGGTTTCGGACAACGCCTTCATCGCGCTCGAGGTCCACGCCGTGATTTCGCGGTCGGTGTTAAAGTGCGTGTGCAGCGCGACCTCCTTCATCCGCTCACGGCCAAGTTGGCAAACCTCGCCCAGAGCCTCCACCCACTCAATGTCGCTGGTAAATTTCATCGGCATGATGGCCAGGCCCTTGGTCGCAAACCGGATCCGCCGCACGGTCGGGATCTCCAGCAGCGTGGTGCCGATCTGCCGGATTTGGCTCGGCCGCAGCAACAGGGCGTCCCCGCCGGAGATGACGATGTCCTCCAGCTCCGGCCGGCTGCGGATGTACTCAAACGTGGCGTCCCACTCGTTGGATTTTGCGCCGTAAGTGGATTTACTCTTCACCGCCGTGCTGCCGCCAACCACCCGGCTGCGCGTGCAAAAGGAGCAATAAACCGGGCAGAGTGTGATCGGCAAAAACAGGGCCTTGTCAGGGTAACGATGTGTGAGGTGCGGCGTCGCCTTGTTGCTGTCCTCGGCCAGCGAGTCGTCCATCACATGCGGATGATCCGGCACGAACTGCGAGCCGAGCGGCAAAAACTGGCGGCGAACCGGGTCGGCCTCCACGTTGCCCCAATGGATGCGAGAGAAAATGTACGGGGTGAGACGCACGTTCATCGGCGTCTTGAGCAGGCCAGCCTCAATGTCGGCGATCAACGCCGGCCTAGCCAATTCCCCCAGCGCCTCCTGTATGCCCTGAATGGATGTCACCGAGTTGCGTTGCTGCCAGCGGAAATCACCAAACGTCTCCGTGTCGACGTCGCGCCACGTCGGGATCGTTCGCCAAAACTCCGAGCGGTCAAACGCGTACGTCAAAGGCCCGCCGCCACCCGGCTGCGCGCAGGGCGATTCGCTTTGCGGTATGGTTACCTCCTCGATCATTGGCACTGCCTCAAGAGCATGGTCAAACAGTCCGTCCAGATTAGCAGGGCGACTCCATTTTACGAGTCAATTTGCGGGATGTCCTCACCGCTTGGTTTTGGAGGTCACGCAGATTTCAGAAATGACCATCTGCTTGTCGATCGCCTTGCACATGTCGTAGATCGTCAGCGCCGCGGTCGAGACCGCCGTGAGCGCCTCCATCTCCACGCCGGTCTTCGCCGAGATGCGTGCCGAGGCGGTGATGACAATGCGGTCGCGGCTCGCGGGGATTTCAAAACCCACCTCCGCGTGGGTGATCGGCAGCGGGTGGCAAAGCGGAATCAGCTCGGCGGTTTTCTTCGCGGCCATGATGGCGGCCAACCGCGCTGTCGCCAGCACGTTGCCCTTGGCCGTGTCGCCGCTCTCGATTGCATCCAGCGTGGCCGCCGCCAGGCGAATCTCACCCCGGGCCATCGCCTCGCGGTCCTGCGCCGGCTTGGCCGAGACGTCGACCATGCGGGCCTCGCCCTCGGCGTCAATGTGGGTCAGTTCACTCATGGTTTGCGCTTGGCCAAGCCATCCTTCCAGCCGCGAATCATGCCAACCATGCGATCCCGGAGCAACTCTTCCGGCCGGATGTGCCTGGGGATGAAATCCGGCGACGTGCCAAGCAGGTCGGTGGTCACCAAGATTTGTCCGTCGCATTGTTTGCCGGAACCGATGCCGATGGTCGGGATGTCAACCAAGCGCGTGATCTCAGCGGCCACGGTTGGTGTCACCAACTCGAGCACGACGCCGAACGCTCCCGCTTGGCCAAGCGCTTGGGCATCGGCGAGCAGGGCTTCGCGCTGTTCGTCGTCGCGGCCCTTGATGCGATACCCCCCCTCCTCGACAACGCTCTGAGGCAGCATGCCCAAGTGCCCGAGGAACGGAATCCCGGCGGCAACGATCGCCTCGACTTGCGGCAGGATCGCCCGGCCACCCTCCGCCTTGACCGCCTCGGCCCCGGCGTCGACGAGCCGCTTGGCCGACTCGACGGCCTGCTCCGGCGTCTCGTAACTCTCAAACGGCAAATCGGCGGCGACGAGCCCGCGCGGCTTGGCCCGGGCGACGGCGCGGACGTGATGCGCCATCTCTTCGAGCGTCACGTGTGTGGTGTCCGGGTAGCCGAGGACGACCATTCCCAGCGAGTCGCCGACGAGCAGCAACGGCACCCCGGCAGCGTCGAGCAGCTTGGCCATGGGGAAGTCGTACGCGGTCAGCGCCGCAATTGGTTCGTGGCCTTTGCGTTGTCGGATGGTTTGCGGCGTCTCCCGTGATTTGCTCACGCCGCCAGATTCCCCCCGACCTCAGTCTCACTCAAGCGCAAACCCGTTCAACCGCCGCGCTTGGGGTCGAGCCACGGCGTGCCAGACCAGTACCACTTGAACGACGGCAGCGACTCGGCGTGGCCGTCGGTGAAGCTGACGTTGCTCTTGGCGTTGTGGCGCAGGTGCGGGCCGCCCCAATTTGGATCTCCGGGATTCAAGCCACAGCCGCATGGCACATGGCTGCCGGGATCCTGAATGATCCAGCAACCAGGCTTCTCCTTCGACTTCGGCGTGACACATTTCTTTGGATCCTTGGTGTTGACCGGCAGTGTGCCACCATCGGTCTTGTATACCTGCGTGGACGGACTGCGTACGGAACTCTCCTTCAACGGGGCGTATTCCCAGACTCCAGGCCAGTCGCATCCGCCTAGGCGAAAATTGGCAGCGTAGTTGTTCGTTGTCCGCTCGATATCGTAGAGAGTCTCCTTGGTCTTGAAAGGCTTGTTGGGGCAGCGCAGCGTGGCCTTGGTTTCCTGATAGGCATAAAGATAGTTGAACCATGAACGGCGGTTTTGCTGGCTGCCTATGAGCGAAAAAGTCCAAGCGTAGCGATCGTTGTTGTCTCCCGAATATAGCTTGGCTGCTAGCGAAAGTTGCTTAAGTTGGTTAAGACAATAAACCTCTTGTCCNTTGGCCTTGGCCTTGGCCAAGGCTGGCAACAGCAGGGCCGCCAGGATGGCGATGATGGCGATGACGACCAGCAGCTCGATCAGTGTGAATGCGCGGCGGCGTTTCATGGTTTGGCCAAGCGCTACGAATTGGCGCCCCAGTTGAGCAGCCGGCCCTTGCGGCTGGGCTTGTCCGGGGCGGTTTCGTTGTGTTGCAGCACCTTTTTGATGTCCACCGTCTTGGAGAGATGCAGCAAGGTCCGTTCCTTGTCCACCTCGCTGAATTTGGCCGGGGCCGGTTTCCTGCGTGCGGTACCGCGCTTGGCCTTCCATTTGCCCGGCTTGGTGTTCTTGCCCGGGGTTTTGCGACCGGAGAACCGGCTGGGATCGGCCGCCTTGCGCCGGGCCTCGAGCGCGTCCTGCTTGAGTTTTTGCAGGAACTCCAGAACGGCGGCGGTCTCGTGGCTCGCGGCGACGTCCGGGCGCAGCACGCCGTTGGCCAGGTTTTCGCGTACCTCGAGCGGCGTGATTTCGAGTTCCGGGTTGAGCTTGCGCAACTCGCGTCGTACGGCGGCCACCACCGGGTCGCTTAACAGCATCGCGCCGAGGTAGTGGCGGTTGGTTACCTCGAGCCGGAGGCGAAAGTGGTCCAGTCCAGCGCCCCGGTGTCCCTCGCGCGTCAGCAGGAACAGCGTCTCGAATTGGGCGTCGCGTCCGGGCTGCATGTGCGACAGGTCGAACGCCAGTACGATCGGCGTCTCCGGTCGGGTGTCTCCGGTGTCCTCGACATGGTGCACCTGCCAGCCGATGCCGTTTGTCAGGATGATCCACTCGACGCCGTGCAACAGCGCGTGCTGCGCGGTGGCGAGCAGGTAACGGTCGTCCGGCGCGGTGCCGATCGGGCTGACGCGCACCAGCATGGCGGCCGAGCCGCCGGAATGAATTGCGAAATCGTAGACCGCCTCGCGGTTGGCCAGCTCCGACGTCACCTCCGTGTAGCGGTCGAACCCGAACAGGTCTGACAACAGGTCAAGCGCCAGCGTGGCGGTGTCGGCGCGGCTGGCGTCGCGCGCCTTGGCCGCCTTGAGCAGCGGCTTGAACCGGCGCACCCCGGCGCGGAGCCGTTCCCGGACTTTTTTCGTGATCTTGGCCATTGTACCGGACGGACGGGTGATTTAAAGCAAGCCACCTGCCAAAAGCAAGCCGACAATGCACTTGAATTGGCCCGGTTTGTCACCCCTAATGCGCCGCGCATGAACAAGCGATCACTCCAGTTTCTACAGACCCTGGTCAACACCCCCAGCCCTTCCGGCCACGAGTCGCGCGGTTTGCGGGTCTGGATGGACTACGTTGGCCAGTACGCCGACGAGACCTACTCCGACGCCTACGGTAACTGCGTCGCCGTGCTCAACAAGGGCGGCGGCCCGCGGTTGATGCTGGCCGGCCACGCCGACGAGATCGGCATGACGGTCAACTTCATCGACGACAATGGCTACGTCTATGTGCGGCGGCTCGGCGGCACCAACCCGGCGATCACCAAGGCCCAGCGTGTCATCATCCACGCCCGCAAGGGGCCGGTGACGGGCGTCGTCGGCAGCGTCGCGCCGCATCTCATGCGCACCGAGATCGGCGCGTCCAAGGTGCCAAAAATTCACGAGGTGTTTGTCGACATCGGCGCCGACTCCCGCAAGGCCGCCGAGAAACTGATCCGCGTCGGCGATCCGATCACGCTCAACGACCAGTTCGAGTTGTTGCGCGGCGATCTTGCCGTGGCGCGGGCGTTCGACAACCGCGTCGGCACNTGGGCCGTCGCCGAGACGCTGCGCCTGCTCAAGACAGGCAAGGCCAAGCTCAACGCCGAGGTGTGCGCCGTNGCCAACACGATGGAGGAGGTCGGCCTGTTCGGCGCGCGGCAGATCGCCTACTCGCTNCACCCCGACGTCGCGCTGGTGATGGATGTTACCCACGCGCCCGACTACCCAACTGTGGACAAGCGGCAGCACGG
>NYYJ01000147.1 GCA_002686755.1 Verrucomicrobiales bacterium | reverse complement strand
CCACGCGAGGCGGAGTACCATTACAAGCTGGCCCTTGGCTGGAACGAGACAGGCAACCTCTCGAAGACTGTCAGCGCGCTCGTACGGGCGGTGCAACTTAATCCGCGGCACGCGCGGGCATGGTACAATCTGGGCCTGGCTCGGAACGGAATGAACCAGCCGGAGGCGGCGCTCGCCGCGCTGTTGAAAGCGGAAAGCGTCAGACCAAACGACCCCGACCCGCCGTATGCCCGGGCGACGATCCTCCGGCGGCTGCGTCGCATCCCAGAGGCAATCGAGGCGGCACAGCGCACGCTCGAGATCCAGCCGGGCCATCCCTCCGCCCTCGCCCTCCTGCGGGAGTTCGGGTTGTGATGATTCGGTGCACGGTTCCCGGGTTTACAAATCTGTGAAATCCGCACCTGAATAAAGCACTCGATATTCATTGGCCTCCAAAGCGGCGTGGAGAGCCGCACTCCACGACGCTCCTGCGACGCCCCACCCTTGGCCAAGCGCACTGCTCACTGCTTCAGGAACGCGATCAGGTCGGCCAGTTCCTGTCGGGTCATGGTTTTTTCCAGCTCGTTCGGCATGAGTGAGAGCAGGCTGGCCCGGATCGTTTTCACGTTCGCTCGTGCAATGGACTTGTCCAGGCCAAGCGGCAGCTTGAGCGTGAGCTGGCCCGGCGTGTCGGCGGCCAGCAGCCCGGCGAACGTCTGCCCGTCATTCGTCTCCACCTCGTACAGCGTGTTGCCGCCGACCACCTCGTGGTTCGGCACGACGATGTGCAACAGCAGCGTCTCCGCCGGTTGGTTGCGCAGGCCGGTCAGGTCCGGGCCGACCGCATGCCCGTCGCCGCCGTGCGAGTGGCAGAGGGCGCAGGCCCGGCGGTACACCGCCACCCCGGCCGCTGCATCGGCCGCGATCTCCAACACCGGCTTGAGCGACTCGTAGGTTTTCATCCGGTCGCCGCCGGCCTGTTGGGCAAACTGTCTTTTGGCACGCGCGCCGACCGCCTTGCTGCGCTCCAGCGCGGCCCGGCGCGCCGGGGAGAGGGCGTGCACCGGCACGACGCCCGACTCCAGCGCGGCCAGCAGCGCCGGGTGATGCGCGGGCCGACCCAGCAGCAGGCCAAGCACGGCCTCTCGCAGCGCAGGTACGTAACCGGCCCAGCGCCGCTTGGCCAGCAGCGCCCCGGCCACGGCGGCCTCCTCGAATTGGCCCAGCGCAGCCACGGCGGCCAGTCGCACCGCCACCGGCTCGGCCGGCGTGAGCAGCGGCAGCAGCGTTTCCTGTTCCGCCGCAAACCGGGAGTGGCTCAGCAGCGCGATGGCGGCCAGCCGCCCCGCCCCGTCGCCTACCCGCGTCACCGCCCGCGACCGGGCCGCCGCAAAGATCGCCTCGACATTGGCCCGCGCCCCGGGATGGCCCTTGGCCAACACGTTGAGGCTGGCAGTGGAACCGTCCATGAGTCCGTCGAGCAGCGCGGTCCGCTCGTGGCGGCCCCAGGCGGAGTCGCTGCCCAAGTGCCGGGCGATGACGCCGGCAGTCTCCTGCGATGAACCTGTTTTTGCGATGAGCTGGCCCAGCGCAGCCAACCCCGGGGCGAGGCCTGGCCGCTTGGCCAAGCCCGGGGCCGCAAGTGCGTCGAGCAACCCGGCCGGCCGGTCACCCAGCGAGGTGAGCACGGCTGCGCGGGTCCATTTGTCGCCGGACCCGAGTGCCAACACGTGCGCGAGGAGGGCGATTTTTTCCGCGCCTCGCGCTTGGCCAAGTTGCAGCGCGGCCTGGAAACGAAGACGCGCATCGTCCGAGCGGGCCAGTTGCTTCAACCGTGCCATCGGCGGTGCCTGGCCAAGCCGGCCCTGACTGAGCCGCAGCGTCTTGAGCGCGGCCGACTGCGCCTCGGCGGTTGGTTTTTCAGTGGCATCGCCCGGCAGCACCACGCGCCAGATCCGGCCCGCGTCGCTCCCGGCGCGAAACGGCAGTTTGCCCCGGATCGGCTCCGGTAGATAGCGGGGATGATCGATGTATTGGCGCACCATGTCGCAGACATACAATGCGCCGTCGGGCCCGGGCGTGATGTTCACTGGACGAAACCATTGATCCGGCGAGGCCAGGAAATCACGGCCCGGCGTCGGGTGCCCGGCGCGGAACGTCGCCCCGCTGTGCCGCAAGAGCTGGCGCTGCACGAGGTTTTGCGCCGGCTCGCAGATGAACGCGCTGCGGCCGCGGATGCAGATGCCGCTCGCGCTGGTGTAGGTGCCGGAATGCTGCTGGTTGATCAGGCCCGGGATGTAGGTGGCCGCCGTGGTGTCGGGACTGAGCGGGTAGACCGGCGCGGCGGGGGGCACGACGTTTTCGACGGTGTCGGTGAATGCGATGTGCGGGTTGCGCCGCAGGACGGACGGCGAGAGGACGACGTGCATGAGCGGGTTGCGGTTGCTGGAGACGAATCGATGGCCCAGCGCGTCGAAGCATTGGCCAAACTGCCCGGCACCGGCGAGCGGCTCGTACACAAACGTCTCCGGGTGAAAGCGCCCATCCTGCCGCTTGGCCGCCACGGCGGGGCGCTTGGGGTGCAGCGGACTGGTGACGGTGGCGTCGGCGAGGCCGCTCGTGACATACACCCAGCCGTCCGGCCCCAGCACCGGGGCCGCCACGCGGAGTTGCTCACTGCTGCTCCCGGTGCCAAAGCCGGTCAGAACAATCTGCCGCACGTCGGCGCGGCCGTCGCCGGTCGTGTCCTTGAGAAACCAGATGTCCGGCGCGCAGGTGACGAACACCCCGCCGCCCCACGGCACGATGCCGTTGGGAAACGTGAAGCCATCGGCAAAGGTCGTGCGCCGGTCGAACCGTCCGTCCCGGTCGGCGTCCTCGAGCAGCGCCACCGTGCCGAGTTTGGGCGGGCGCTCGCCCTGCTTCGGATAGCCGCGCGACTCGACGACGTACATCCGGCCCGGTCCGTCGAGGCACAGCGCCACCGGATCCCGCACCAGCGGCTCGGCGGCGGCCAATTCCACCCGAACCCCCGGCTCCACCTCAAACGCCTTCAGCGCCTCTGCCGGCGAAAGCGGCCCGGCCAACAGCGGGATCGGGAGCATTGCGGCGATCAGGGTGTATCGGGTCATGGCACAGATTGGCTGAGTGCAGCTTGGCGGGGATAGGACGCCCACCGTTGGCGGGAGTCAAGATTCCGTTATGACTTGGAAAACGGAAAGAGGACTCGAAATTTGCCGGAACGACCACTAGGCTCAAACCAAGCGGCTGCAGTGTCGATCCCCCATGAAAGCTTTGGTTAAAAAAGACCCTCAAGAAGGCCTGTCGCTGGAATCGGTTCCCGAGCCCAAGACTAGGCCTAGTGACGTCCTCATCAAAATCAGCCATACCGGCATTTGCGGCACGGACCTGCACATTTACAAATGGGACGACTGGGCCAGCAAAACCGTCCCAGTGCCGCTGGTGGTGGGGCACGAGTTCGTGGGCGAAATTGTCGAGGTGGGCAGCGACGTGAAAGATTTTTCCGTGGGAGAGATCGTGAGCGGCGAGGGGCATGTGGTGTGCGGGCATTGCCGCAACTGCATGGCAGGCCGACGGCATTTGTGCAACGACACCGCCGGCATCGGCGTCACGCGGCCGGGGGCGTTTGCCGAATACATCGCGTTGCCGCAGACGAATGTCTGGGTGCACAAGCCGGACATCGATCGGGACGTGGCGTCGATCTTCGATCCCTTCGGTAACGCCACCCACTCGACGTTGAGTTTCCCGGTGCTGGGCGAAGACGTGCTGGTAACCGGTGCGGGGCCGATTGGGATTATGTCCGCCGCCATCGCCCGCCACGCCGGTGCGCGCCACGTGGTGATCACCGACATGAATGAATACCGGCTCGGCTTGGCCAAGCGCATGGGCGTGACCCGCGCCGTGAACGTGGCCAGCGAAAAACTGTCCGATGTCCAGAAGGAACTCGGCATGGACGAAGGCTTTGACGTGGGGCTGGAGATGAGCGGCAACCCGAGTGCGTTTAATGACATGCTCGAGAACATGTGCCACGGCGGCAAAATTGCGATGCTCGGCATTCCGGAAAAAGAGATGGCGATCGACTGGAACACGGTGGTGTTTAACATGCTGACCATCAAGGGCATCTACGGCCGCGAAATGTACGAGACGTGGTACAAGATGACCGTGATGCTCGAGGGCGGCCTCGACATCGCGCCGGTGATCACGCACCGGTTTGGATTTGAGGAATTTGAAAAAGGCTTCGAGACCGCGCTGAGCGGTGAGAGTGGGAAAGTGATTTTGAAGTGGTGAGGGGTTGGCGAAAGTAAACTTCACCCTCATCCGGCCTGCGGCCACCTTCCCCCTGAGGGAGAAGGGATAGCGTGCGCGAGCAAGTGGCTGAGTGCAGACTCCCTCTCTCAGCGGGAGAGGGTTGGGGTGAGGGAGAACGCAACGCGAACTCGAACGGAAAAGATAGTTTCAATGTACGGCGACTTAAAACAACAGCTAACGAATGAACTCGACGAAATCCGCGCGGCCGGCCTTTACAAAGGCGAGCGCGTCATCGACACGCCGCAGGCCGCGCGCGTGAGCGTGGGCGATCAATCCGTACTCAACCTGTGCGCGAATAATTACCTTGGGTTGGCGAGCCATCCGGAGGTGATCGCCGCTGCGCGCTCGGCGTTGGATGAATGGGGCTACGGCTTGGCCAGTGTGCGCTTCATTTGCGGCACGCAGGCGATTCACAAGCAACTGGAGGAAAATCTTAGCGACTTCCTCGGCATGGAGGACACGATCCTGTACACCTCCTGTTTCGACGCCAATGGCGGCTTGTTCGAGACGCTGCTTGGGCCGGAGGACGCCGTCATTTCTGATGAACTGAACCACGCCTCGATCATCGACGGCGTGCGCCTCTGCAAGGCCAAGAGGTTCCGCTACAAGAACAACGACATGGCCGACCTCGCCGCGCAACTTGAGGCGGCCAAGGGCGCGCGCCGCATCCTCATCGTCACCGATGGCGTGTTCTCCATGGACGGTTACCTCGCTAATCTCCCGGCCATCTGCGATCTCGCCGATGAACACGGCGCACTCGTGATGGTCGATGACTCCCACGCCGTTGGCTTCATGGGCGCGCGCGGCCGCGGCACGCACGAGCATCATGGCGTGATGGATCGCATCGACATCATCACCGGCACACTCGGCAAGGCTCTAGGCGGCGCCAGCGGCGGCTATACCAGCGGCCGCGCGGAGATCATCGAATACCTCCGCCAACGTTCGCGCCCGTATCTCTTTTCCAACACCGTCGCGCCCAGCATCGTCGTGGCCTCCATCAAGGCCATCGATTTGCTCAACAAATCCACCGAGCTGCGCGATCGCCTTGAGGCCAACACGAAATTTTTCCGAGACCAAATGGCCGACAGCGGTTTCGAGATTCTCGAGGGCACGCATCCCATCACGCCCATCATGCTCGGCGACGCCGCCCTTGCCAGCCGCTTCGCCGACGCCATGCTCGAAAAGGGCGTCTACGTCATTGGCTTTTCCTTCCCCGTAGTGCCTCAGGGCAAGGCCCGCATCCGCACGCAGATTTCCGCCGCCCACACGCGGGAGGACCTCGAATTTGCCATCGCCAAATTTGGCGAGGTAAAGACCGAGATGAGTATTTGAACAGCAAAAGCGAAACCAAGCGCTTGGCCAAGCGAGCCATCGAACTGGCGCGTGAGCTGCAATCCCGCGCCACCGAGCTGCAAACCGGCGCCGAACGCCGCCAACTCGCCGAGTTGGACGGTATGCTGCAGCGGCCGGACGACAAGGTGACGGTCACGCAGCTCACCGACCAGGCCTTCCGGCCGGAGTCGGCCCGGCGCGGCATCGACCAGTTTTTGCACATCCTCGAGACGCGCGGTGTGCCACGGTTCTTTCCGTGGCTCGACCGGTTGGCGTTGGCGATGCTGCCGTTCTTTGGCCGGTTGTTTGCCGGCATCGCGTTTCCCTTGGCCAAGCGGAAGATGCGGCGCGAATCGGCGCGCGTGATTTTGCCGGCGGAAGACCCGTTGCTCGAGCCGCATTTGCATCGCCGCCGCGCGGCCGGGCTGCGCGTGAACGTAAACATCCTCGGCGAAGCGTTGCTCGGCGAGGACGAGGCGGCGCATCGGCTGCAGCGTTATCACAACGCCCTGCGCCTGCCGAACATCGAGGTGATCTCGGTGAAAATCTCCACCATCTATTCGCAGATTTCGCCGATTGCCCGCGAGCACACCATCGGTGTTTTGTGTGACCGGCTCGAACCGCTGTATCGCCTGTCCGCCGAACAATCCTTCAAACGGCCCGACGGCAGCGTGGTGCCCAAGATGGTTTACCTGGACATGGAGGAGTACCGCGACATGCACCTCACCGCCGAGGCGTTCATGCGCACGCTGGACCGGCCCGGGTTGGAGGCCGTGCGTGCGGGCATTGTGCTACAGGCGTACCTGCCCGATGCCGCCGCGATGCAGTGCCGCCTCAATGACTGGGCCCGCGCCCGCGTGGCTGCCGGTGACGCGCCGGTGATGTTGCGGCTGGTGAAGGGCGCGAACATGGAGATGGAAAAGTTTGAGGCCGGCATTGGCGGCTGGCCGCAGGCGCCGTTTGCCACCAAGGCGGAGACGGACGCCAACTTCAAGCGCATGCTCACCGAGGGCATGCGCCCGGAGAATCTCGCCGCGGTGCAGCTCGGCGTGGGCTCGCACAACCTGTTCGACATCGCCTACGCGCTCGTGCTCGCCAGCGAAAGCAACGCGGGCGAAGCGGTCCATTTCGAGATGCTCGAGGGCATGGCCAACCATCAACGTCGCGCGCTGGAGGAACATGCCAGCGACATTCTCCTCTACGCCCCGGCTTGTCGCCGCGAGAATTTTATTTATGCCATCGGTTATCTCATCCGTCGTCTTGACGAAAATACTGGTGACGAAAATTTCCTCCGCCACGCCTTCCGCGTCCACGCCGGCGATCCCGAGTGGACGAAGATGGAACAGGCTTTCCTCAAGTCCATCGAGCTGATGCCCGGTCTTCCCGAAGCTCCACGCCGCACGCAGGATCGACGGGCGTTGGCCGGCACGCCCAAATTGCCCGACGACTGGCGCAAGTTTATCAATGAGCCGGACACCGACTTTGCCCTGCCGCAAAACAGCGAGTGGGCCGAAGGCATCGTTGCTGCGTGGCGCGACCGCGTGACGGATATCCCGCTGGGTATTGCCGGGGAAGATGTCTCCGCCGGCCGCCCCACTGTCGAAACCGAGGATCCCTCGCGGCCGGGCATGGTCGTGGCCCGTTATCGCGAGGCCACACCGGCAGACCTCGCCCCGGCGGTCGATTCCGCAGCGGCCGATCCAGCGGGCTGGCGGTCGATGAGTTTCGCCGAACGCAATGCCATCCTGTTCCGCGCGGCGCAGGAGATGCGCCTCGCCCGTGCCGACCTCATCGGGGCCGCGATGGCCAGTGGCGGCAAGACCATTGCCGAGGCGGATCCGGAAGTGTCCGAGGCGATCGACTTCACCGAGTTCTATCCGCGCACGGCCGCAGACTTTGCGAGCCAGCCGCATCTGCGCGCGTGTGGCAAAGGCGTGGTGGTCGTGGTGTCGCCGTGGAATTTCCCCATCGCCATCCCGTGCGGCGGCGTGGCGGCGGCGCTCGCGGCCGGCAACACCGTCATCCTCAAGCCCGCCAGCGACACGGTGCTGCCCGCTCACCTCATCTGCGAATGTTTCTGGCGTGCGGGCGTGCCGCGCGAGGCATTGCAACTGACGCCGTGCAGCGGGCGCGTGGCTGGTGAACATCTCACCGCGCGGCCGGAGCTGGGCGCGGTCATTCTCACCGGCGGCACGGAGACGGCCTTTGCGATGCTGCGGGCTACGCCGGCGATGAATCTGCTCGCCGAGACCGGTGGCAAAAACGCAACGATCGTCACCGCCATGGCCGATCGCGATCAGGCCATCAAGCACGTGCTGCACAGCGCCTTCAGCCATGCCGGCCAAAAATGCTCCGCCACTTCGCTGTTGCTGCTCGAGCGCGAGGTGTACGAGGACGCCCGTTTCCGAGAGGGCCTGCGCGACGCCGTTACCAGTCTCACGGTCGGTTCGGTTTGGGATCTGCCCAACAAAATGGGTCCGCTCATCCGCCCGCCCGCCGGTGATCTGAAAGCCGGCATCGAGCAACGGGTGCCCGGTGAGGAGTGGCTCGTGGAACCGCGCGTTGACGAAGCCAATCCGCGGCTCGTCACGCCCGGCGTAAAATGGAACGTGCAACCCGGCGCTCCCACGCACCTGCGCGAACTGTTCGGCCCCGTCCTCAGCGTAATGTGTTTCGACGATCTCGACGAAGCGATTGATCTTGTCCATCAAACTGGCTTCGGCCTGACGAGCGGCATCGAGACCCTCGACGAACGCGAGCAGCAACACTGGCAACAGCGCGTGCGCGCCGGCAATCTGTACATCAACCGCTCGACCACCGGCGCCATTGTCCTTCGCCAACCCTTTGGCGGCATGGGCCTCAGCGCCTTTGGCCCCGGCATCAAGGCCGGCGGCCCCAACTACGTTGCGCAGTTGATGGATTTTGAGGAAACCACGGACTCGCAGGCTCGTCCCTCCATTGGCCTAGATCGGAGGGACGAGCCCGCGAGTCCGCAAAGATTACTGGCCGCCTTGGCCAAGCGAGTCCCTTCCATCGAATCCGCTCTACGCAGCTACACTCAACAAGCCCACGATGAATTCCATGCCGAACACGACCACGTCCGGCTCCTCGGCCAGGACAATCTGCGCCGCTATCGGCCCATCGAACGCCTCTGCATTTGCCTGCATGCCGATGACACCGAACACGAAATCGCCGCCCGCCTCGGCGCGGCAATCGCCATCGGCTGCAAGGTCTCCATCACCGGCCCGGGCGCGGAGGACTGGAGCGAGTTTGCGGAAACAGTATCGGAGCCAAACGTCAACCAATTCGACCGCCTCCGCTACGCCGCGCGCGATCGTGTGCCCGAAGCCATCCGCCGCGCCGCCCATGAAGCCTGCATTTACATCGCCGACACTCCGGTCCTGAGCGAAGGCCGTCTGGAGTTGCTTTGGTACGCTGAGGAACAAAGCCTCTCTCACGACTACCACCGCTACGGCAACCTCGGCGCCCGCGTGGACGAGTTGAGGCGGGGGGCGGTTTGATTCAATCTACTCGTGCGCTTGGCCAAGCGCCGCCTCCAGCAGTTGCCAGCAGACCAATTGCATTCGGGGAAAGTGGAACGGGCCTTTCCAGAGATTGCCCTTCAGCGGGACGGAGACGCGGCCGTCGCGGTGGAGGTAGCCGTACCATTCACCATGTTCGGAGTCGGGGAAATGGGCGTAGGCCCAGTCGTGAACCTGGGTGTGCCAGCGGGAATATTTCTCGTCGCCGGTCAACAGCCAGGCGAGTAGCGTGGCGATGATCGCCTCGTTGTGCGGCCACCAGAATTTCATGTCGTGCCAATACTCCTGCACCGGCTTGCCGTCGACGTCGCGGAAATAAAACAGCCCGCCAAACTCGTCGTCCCATCCCCTCGCCCACATCCAGTCGAGTATCTGGCAACCCATACGGATCAGCTCCGGATCGTTGCCGCGCCGCTTCGCCTCCCAAAGGATGAACCAGGCGCACTCGATCGCGTGGCCGGGGTTGAGCGGGCGGCCATCGAAGTGATCAATGATGGAGCCGTCGGGCGCGACCGATTCCATCACGCACTCGATGTCCGGCTTCATAAAGTCCCGACCGATCTCCGCGATGGCCGCATCGATGTCGGCCGTGAACGACTCGTCGCCGAGGTTACACCGCAACTCCTGCGCGGTGACCATGGCGATCATCGGCGCACCGATGGCCTTGGCCGGCCGCGTGTCGGTGAACTTCGGCTCCGTCAGCGACGAGTCGGCGAAGTGCCGCTTGGTCAAGCGGAACAGGTCGCGAGCCTTCTCCGCTTGGCCGGTCTCACCGGTCGCCTTGGCCAAGGCCGCGTAGGCGATCGCCCCAAATGTCTCGGTGAACACGTAGCGCCGTTTGCGGATCGGCGCCCCCTCGCGCGTGACGTGAAACCACATGCGGCCGTCGGTGTCGAAGCCGTGCCGCGAAATGAAGTCGAGGCCACGCTTTGCCCACTCCAACCACTCAGCGCGAGGCTCGACCGTGTTGTAAAGCGTGCCCAGCAACCAAGTGGCACGGCATTGCTGCCACATGCCCTTGTCGGTGTCCAGCAGCGAACCGTCGCGGTCGCGCGCCAGCAGGAAGCCGCCGTGTTCCCCATCCACACAGCGCGGAAACCAGAACGGCAGCGTGTCGCCGAGCAGGCCGTCGCGGTAAACAGCGAGAAGCTGTTGTTGTCGGGCCGGTTCCATCAACCGAGCGCCCAGTCAAAGAAGCCGATCGACTCCAGGTCGCGCTTCAAGTCGTTGATGTTCTCCGGTGACAAGCCGCGCAATGGCGGGCGGGCGGGGCCGCAGTCGATGCCAACCATCCCCATCACGGCCTTGGCCGCCGCATTGTAGCCGTACTTCGCGATGGTGCGCACCATCTCCGCTGACCTGTCCTGGTCGCGCTGGGCGGACTCGGTGACACCCTCGTCAAATGCAGCAATGATCTTTCGGTACAGCGGTGACGCGAAATTATAAGAGCTACCCACGGCGCCTCGGCAACCGATCTTCAGCCCCTCGAGTAGTTCCTCATCGCAGCCAAACAGCATGTCCGGAGCTCGGCCGTTTGTGTTGAGCATGGCGCGCAACTGCTCCCGGTCGGGGTTGGTGTATTTCACCCCGACCAGGCCGGGAATATGTTCCGCAGCGCGTTGCACGAACTCCCGGGTGTTGATTGTCACGCCGGTCATGGCCGGGATGTCGTAAAAATAAAACGGCAGCTCCGGAGCGCCCGCGAGCATCTGCACGAACCAGTCGCACAGCGCAGCCGCGTCGGCCGGCTTGAAGAAAGTCGGGGCCATTGCGGAGATGGCGTCCGCGCCGTTCGCCGCGGCCGCGCACACCAGCGCCCGGGCGTCCGGCAGGTTGTTGTGGCCGACGTGCGCGATGAATTTCAGCCCGTTGCTGTGGGCCACCCGCCCCCATGCCTCAAACAGTTTCAGCCGCTCGTCGGTGGTCAGCGAATGGCACTCACCGGTTGTGCCGGTCACAAACACCCCGCTGGCTCCGGCCCGGGCGAGGTGCTCCGCCTGGTCAGCCACACGGCTCTCATTCACAGAAAAGTCGGCGTGCATCGGCGTGTGCACAGCGGCGGTCAATCCTTTCAACTTCATGTTCATTAAAATTTCAATTCCTTTTCAAACGGGGCGACCGGAACCCCGGCTTCGCCCACCAAATTCAATTTCGGCGCGGCTTTGCTGCCACATGCCCTTGTCGGTGTCCAGTAGCAAGCCATTGCGTTCGCGCGCCAGCATGAAACGCAAGCAACTGCGGTTGAGGAGCCAAGTCCATCACGGCTTGGCCAAGTTCGCGCCGGAAAGTTTCAACTGAGTTTTTTTGTTCCTCCAAGTATACGTCTTTGGATCAAATTCAAACGCCTGCTTTGAAAGCGCGGGGTCGGCCCAAAACTTGGGCAACCAGCTTGCCAAGTTTTGTTTCACTGAAGCGTGTTCGGGTTCGCCCTTCAGGTTCATCCATTCATTCGGATCGGACGCGTGATCGTAAAGTTCCTCCGATCCATCGGCATATCGAATATAGCGCCATCGTTCGGATCGAACAGATGCGTTCCCCTTCCGAAACTCGGTAACAGATGGTCGACCACGCTTGGTCAAAGGATGGCGCAACTGTGGCACCAAACTGGTACCATCCAATTGAGCAGGCGATGAAAAACCACAGAGATCATTCAGCGTCGGGTAGAGATCGATCAAATTCACTGGCTGCTTACAAATTCCTGCACTAAATCCCGGCGCTGAGATAATCAGCGGAACCCGCGTCGCCTCCTCCCACAAAGTCGACTTGTGCCAATGCTGTTTTTCACCGAGATGCCAACCGTGATCCGACCAAAGGATAACGATCGTTTCCTCCGCATAAGGACTGATATCCAACGCATTAAGCACCCGGCCAAGCTGCGCATCGGCAAAACTGATACTCGCCAAATACGACTGCACCGATTCCCTGATTTTACCCGACTTGCGAATAGTCACCAAGTCGCTGCGACGCGCTGCAGCAAACTTGCGACCCGCCGGTGGAACATCGTCCAGATCATCCAGTGGCGACTCCGGGACCTTTACCTCGGCCAATGGGTATAGATCGAAAAACTTTTTTGGCACATACCATGGCAAATGTGGCCGGAACAATCCGCAAGCCAAAAAGAACGGCTTGTCCTGTTTCTGCTGTAGGAACCCAATGGCATAATCCGCAGACCGCGCGTCGTCATGATCGGCATCCGAAATTGGCAGAATGCCCCAGTCGTTTTCATGTCCCAACCCTAGAACCCCGCCAAACGGAAATCCCCTTGGATAGGGCGTGTGCCTGGACCAAGGGTAGTTTAATTTTGATCCGCGAAACCACGGGTCATTCCGGAACAAAAACCGTTCAAAGTAGTCCCATTGGTTGGGCGGATTATTGCCCGCGGTGTGATGAAAAATCTTTCCCGACCCAACGACTTGATAACCATGTTTGCGAAAATGAACCGGCAGCGTGACGACCTCCGGCCAGTTCGGATACCACCAGTGGTTGTTGTCGTAGAGACCGGTCGACGATGAACGCAGGCCTGTCATGATCGCCGATCGGGATGGAGCGCATTTCGGAGATGGACAATGGGCGTTGGTAAACAGTATACCGCGCTTGGCCAAGCGATCGATGTTAGGAGTGTGCACCGTCCCCTCGTACCCACCAAGGCAGTTGACCCAATCCTTCATGTCGTCCACAGCGAGAAACAACACATTGGGTCGATCCGCCACTGAAAAGCCAGACACTGAAAAGCCAGCAAACAGCAGAAATGCCACGAACGCTTGACCGAGTCGTCGCATCATGGTCTTAGCCCCTCGTATTCAGGATTCGGTCGCATGAGGTCGGCACCCACCTTGTCCTGCCACGCCTTGAGTTTGGCGAACAATTCCTCCGCTTTTTTTGGCTGTTTTTCAGACAAGTCGTTCGTCTCGCCGATATCGTCCACAAGATTGTAGAGTGAAAGTTTTCCGGTCTCGTATGATTCAATCAGTTTCCAGTCGCCAGCACGAATTACCCCCGACGGAAAGTTTTGCGGGTGACGGTTGTAATGCGGATAATGCCAAAAGAGGGCATCACGATTCAGGCTTCCCTTACCGGTCAACAACGGCGTCAAATCCTCCCCGTCCAAATGTTGGTGCGGACGCAAGTTATGACCCGTCGCAGCTAAAATCGTTGGGTAAAAATCTGTGCTAATCACCGGCTCTCTCGAACCCGAACCCGGCTTGGTACGACCAGGCCATTTGATGATCACCGGCACCCGGAGGCCTCCCTCGTAATTCGAACCCTTGTTGGCGCGCAGTGGCGCATTATTCGTGGCACGGGCAAACCCTCCATTGTCACTCGTGAAGATGACTAATGTATCCTTATCCAGTCCCAACTCACCCAAAGTGTTTATCACCTTCCCGACACTGTCATCCACACTCTCGACCATCGCGGCATACGCCGGTTTGCCCTGACGCTTCGCCTCGGCGACTTTCTGATAACGAGCAACCTTATTCGGTTTGCCCTGAAGCGGTGTGTGCACCGCATAATGCGACAACATCAGGAAAAACGGCTTGTCGGCATTTGAACGAATAAACCTCTCTGCCTCCTCCGCCAAGCGATCTGGAAGGTAATCGCCCTCTTTGCCCGCCAAAGGCGTTTCTTTTCGAAGCGTCATGCCAGTCGTCGGAATCCTCCAACTACCCGTGAAGGGGTAAAAGTAACTCCCCGGCGCCCCGTAATCCCGACCGGCAACATTCACGTCGAAACCCTGATGCTCGGGATAATAATAGGTTTCCGTTCCCAGATGCCACTTGCCCATGAACGCTGTTCGATATCCATTCTCGCGAAGCGCCTCTGCAATCGTCACCTCCTCAAGGGGCAAGTTGGAAATATAGCGACCCTCACGCAATTTGTGACCCGTGCGGCTCCAGCGGCCCGAAGGCAGCCACTGGGTAAGCAACAAACGGGCGGGATACCTGCCGGTCATAATGGCCGCCCGAGTCGGCGAGCAGACATTGCACGCGGCATAGCCATCAGTAAATCGCATGCCTTCATTGGCCAAGCGATCGATGTTCGGCGTTTGGTAGTAATCGCTGCCGTAGCAGCCCAAATCCTTCCAACCCAAGTCGTCTATCGAGAAAAAAACGACGTTGATCTTCGGCACTTCAACGCCATTACTATTGGACGGAAGCAGCAACCCCACGGTCGCTAATAGAAGCGCTATTTGAGGCAACACTTTCATTTATAATCCCTTGGTAACGCGGCCTTCCATCCCTTGGCCAAGCGCTGAGACAGTTTTTGCACTGTCGAAACACGATCGGTTTCGGCTGCGACATTCTTCATTTCGTGCAAATCTGTTTTATAGTCGTACAACTCACGGGCAACAACCTGCTTGGTTTTCCACTGTTGCCATTCGACATAGCGAAAGTGATCGGTTCGGATTGCATAGCCCATGATATCGCCGTGCCCACGATGGCGGTTTCCCTTGTTTGCCCGTGGGTATTGACTGAAAACCGCTGATTTCCAAGGACGATCCGGCTTGACCAGGAGCGGTTTAAGGCTGATCCCCTCCACCCCAACGGGAGCCTCCAGTCCGCATATATCGGTCAGCGTCGGATAAACATCCACAAACTCAACTAGCGCGTCGGTGTCAGTTCCACGGTTTGCCCCTCCGGGAATGGAAATGATCAGTGGCACGCGCGTGGACAGCTCATAGTTGTTGGCCTTGGTCCAGAGCCCCTGCTCGCCAAGGTGATAGCCGTGGTCGCCCCACAACACGACCACTGTGTTCTCTTCAAGTTTCAATGCAGCCAACCTGTCCAGCAATCGACCGACCAAGGCGTCAATATAGCTGACACACGCATAGTAGCCATGCCTCAGTTCACGCACCTTGACCGTTGAAAGCTGCCCGTTTTTGGGAATATCGCTGTAGCCTTCCAACTCCACCCAACTTCGTATCGCCAGTTCTGGCGCCCCTTTTGGGTGTTCAGCAAAAACCGGCATCGGGATTGTGGCGCGGTCATAAAGATTCCAATACTTTTGCGGGGCACAGAACGGCAGATGGGGCTTGCGATAGCCCACTGCGAGAAAAAATGGTTTCGGGTGGGCCTTCAACTCAGCGAGTGCGCTAAGGGCCGTATCGCAAACGATGCCGTCAATGTACGCGTTATCAGGAACGTTCGCCGCTTCTATTGCAGACCGTTTGAGCCCCTTGCCTTGCAGGTTTTTCGGCAATGCGTAGCGCACCTTCTGATCGCGTACAAAGTCGTATTTCGGCTTGACCGACCACGAAGGGGGATCTTTGGAGGGTTTGCCACTACCGTGGTAGATCTTCCCGATACCAAGCGTGTGATAACCCTGATTCCTGAAATGCTGCGGCAGCGTCACAATGCCTGGAATTGCCTCACGAAAATGTGTTGCTAGGTCCCAAACTCGAATTGTATCGGGCCGGCGCCCTGTCAGGAATGAAAGTCGTGATGGACTACAAACCGCCTGCTGGCAATACGCACGATTGAAAACCATCCCCCGGTTGGCCAAGCGGTCGATATTCGGCGTTACTGCGACCTTGTCTCCGTAACAACCCAGCGCCGGACGCAGATCATCGATCGCAATGAACAACACATTTGGACGTTTGATTGACTTTCGGGCTGCCGCTGGTTGTGACAGGAGGCCGGAAATGACAATTAAAAACAAAGTCAATGTGATTCGACAATTTGAATTCATTGACTGACCTTACCCTTGGGCTTTCATGGTTTCTTCAAATCCGGAACTTGCTTGGCTTCGGTCTTTGGCAGCCATTTTCGATGAGATGCGATTACTCCAGAAAACTGCTCATCGCCTGCGACGTTATTCCATTCGTGTGGGTCGGATTCGTGGTCATAAAGCTCCTCGCTCCCATCTGCATAGCGAATGTATCGCCAGCGTTCACTGCGAACTGCGTGATTCCCGCGAAGGTAGGTCATCAACGCGGGGCTATCCCATTTCGCCTGCGGATTACGCAACAGCGGCACGACACTCCGGCCATCGCACTCCGTGTCCCCTGTCAAACCACACAGCTCCAGTAGCGTGGGATAAATCACTGTCAAGTCAACCGGCCTGTCGCAGCGACTACCCGGCCTCGCAATACCCGGAGCCACGACGATGAAAGGAATATGGTTGGTCTTTTCCCACAACGCGAACTTCTCAATGTGATCCTTCTCGCCAAGATGAAAACCATGATCCGACCAAAACACGATAATGGTATGGTCACGTCGCGGACTTTTGTCCAGTGCGTCGAGCACTCGACCAATTTGGGCATCTGAAAAAGCGGCACAGGCGGCATACGAACGAATGAAATCCCTGTAAGAACCCTTTTTCTGCCGCTCGACCTTCATCATCCCCTGCCAGAACCACCTCTTGCCCCTCAACAACGAGGCGGCCCCAGCCGGAAGGTCTTCCCTGTCACTGGCCTTGCGGAGCGGGAGTCTAATATCTCTGAACGGTAGATGAAATGAACCCGGCGCAAAGAATGGTGAGTGTGGCTTGTAAATGCCACAGGCCAAAAACAGCGGCTTTTCGCCAACCCGTTCACCCAACTCCTTGACACAGTAGCTCGCCGTATGAAAGTCGATGGAATCCTCTTCCCGCATCGGCCACGCGCCCCAATCCGTATTCCGCGATCCGTAATCGGGAGCACCGTTCAGTTTTTGGGGCGGGTATGTCTGCGGCGGCATGTGCTGGAAATCATGAAACGAACTGCCGTCGTGAAAGGCACCATTCAGGTGATGGTGAAAGATTTTCCCGGCTCCCCGGACATTGTAACCCGCCGCCATGAACTGCTGCATGATCGTCTTGCGGTCTGGCACTGCTCGCCGCCAGTCGCTTTTGTTTCCATAAACGCCCGTGGTCGAAGGACGCAGACCGCTCAATGTGGCAGACCGTGATGGATTACACGCCGGTGAAGCACAATAGGCTTGTGTAAACAACATTCCGCGGCGCGCAAGCCGCTCCAAATTCGGCGTCCTAATTGGCGAACCGGGGTCCAGTAGGGAAATCCAGTCATTCATGTCGTCCACAACCAGAAACAAGACGTCGGGCGCTGGTGATTCCCCTGCATCCACAAAGGACACAAACCGGCCAAAAACAGCCCCGGCGACAAAAGCTATCAACAAGATCCATCTGGCTCTTATTTGAAATTGTTTCTGCACAGACTTACGCAGACCGGTTTTTCCCTGCCCTAGAAATCGATCCACTTTTACTCGTTTCGAGTTCCAACCGGTCATGCAGCAATTAGTTTCTCACTTTAAAAAAGTAGTTCCAATAATTGAGCGAGAGACTTTGTTTGTTGGGCGTGCCGTCCTTGAAACAAGCGTCAATCTCTCGTTTTAACCGGACGATGTTTTCCTGTTTCAGGAGTGGGTCATTGGTTTTTGCGCGCCATGCCTGCAACTGAACCTGTAAACGTTTCAATGTGCCATAGTGTTCCGGTTCATCGACTAAACTTCGAAATTCAAAAGGGTCAGATTCCAGGTCATACAACTCATAAGCCGGCGGTCGATTCATCAGCGTGTAGGCGCTTCGAACAGGCTCTTTGCTTCTGAAGATCACCTCATTCAGCCCCCCAAAAAAGCGTTCGACGGTGAACCTATAACCCGGATTGATCTCGTCCGGAAGTAGGTTGTGAATCAACTTGTACCGTTCGTCCCGAATGGTTCGTTGAGGATAGAAATTATGAGCCGAATGAGTATGAAACTCGGTAAACAAATAACGCCTCCATTCCTCAATGTTGTACTCAACCATGGAAACAAGAGAGCGCCCCGGTAAACCGACAACGGGCTTCGCTCCGGCGATTTCAAGAAATGTCGGCATCAAATCAAGTGTGCTCACCAACTCATTTCGCACACCTTTGACAGTTGTTCGGCTAGGCCTCCCACGACCAAACCAATGCATAATTAGTGGCACTCGCACCCCGCCTTCGTAGGATGTACGTTTGCCTCGCAATAGGTCAGCACCGTGATCTCCCATGTAAACAATAAACGTGTTATCGAACTTGCCAGACTCACGGAGCACATTCAGCAACTCGCCAATCAATGAATCAAGACGGCTGATGCAGTTGTAATAGTTCGCCATTTGTTCGCGGAGCTCCGGTGTATCGACACCGAAATAAGGCAAGGACTTCACATCGGAACCCGTCAGCGGCTTGACCGGTAGCCCGCCTGCGGTCTTTAAAAACGGCCGGTGCGCATCGGGATAATTCACGCTCAAAAAGAACGGAAGATCCGATTCCTTGATAAACCTGCCCGCTTCAAAAGCATACGTGCCCAGTTTTTTTCGGCTAAAGTTCGCTGAGGAAAATTTTTGTATATCAAACGGAAATGCCGAGGCTGGATTGATGTGCAGCTTGCCGATTATACCGGTTCGATAACCCGCCTGCTTTAAACTACGGACCAGGTTCGGCGTATTCTCGTCATAGAGCCGGAACTTCCATGTTGCCAGGCCAATCTGGCCGTTTTGATGCGGATATAACCCCGTCAGCAATGCCGCACGAGATTGGCTGCAACCAGCCTGTGGGACATAGGCCCGATTAAACCGGATTCCATTTGCAGCCAAGCGATCAAGCACAGGAGTTTTCACATATGGATCTCCGTAACAACCCAACTCCGGGCCATTATCCTCCGATACGATAAGAAGAATGTTCGGCCGCTTGGCACCTGAAACAAGCGCTTGACCAAGACCTGCGAACAGCAAAAAGTAAACGGCAAATCTGGACCAAGCAAAGCGCACTACCTGAGTACTTCTCCCTTCGCCACCATGGCGTCCAATTCGCTGAGTTTGAGACGTACACTGACAATGTACGGCGACTCGCCGTTGGTCCAGTGACCGTAAGTCGTGGTGACAATCGTGTCATCCGGCAACATCTCGACCGGCGGATAAGCACAATCGGCACCCTTGGTGTTGTCCATCAGACGAACACGGTATTGGCCCTCGCGTCCGTTGACGATGTCATCATACGTGCCAACCCACGCCACCCAGTCGCCGGGCGTGGGGCTCTCATGGGTGCGGTCGCGGAAGGAAATGAACAGCCGCCCGTCGGCCGTATATTTGCCGGTGTGGCGATCTCCAGTGAGCGCGGCTGGCAATTCGCGCGGCTTCGTCCACGTCCGACCCTCGTCGTTGGAGAAAATGACGTACGAGTTGCGCCGGCGGCTGTTCTCGCGGAGGAGGACGCACAGTTGATTGCCGTCGGGCGAACGGATGATGCCCGGCTCGCACAGGTGCACGTCTGTACGAGCCAGGATGCTCTCCGGCTTCGACCACGTCAGCCCACCATCCTTGGAAAATGTCTTGTACAGGTTGAACACCGTCGGCTTGGCGCGCTTGGGCGTCTTGGTGAAGAACCGCCCGTCGTCGTGGAACATCGCTAGGTACTGCCCCTTGCCGGTCTTCAGTTCTTCGAGGCAACCCATCACCACGATGCCGCCCCAGTCGCCGGCGGGCTTAAGTTCGCTCCAGTTGACACCGTCATCCTCGCTTACTGCAAGACGGGCCGGGTACAGGCCGCTCCACATGATGAGGCGCTTCTTGCCTTCCGCATCGACGACTCGGTGAATCGTCGGCACCTCCTGGCTGGTCGCCCAACTCGCCGGCGTGGGCAACCGCTTGCTCCACGTCTTGCCGCCATCAGCGCTGCGTTTGTAAACGATGCCTCCCCGCCCATGACCTTTCGGATAGACGATGAGCATCGTTTTGCCATCCTCCAACAACACCGTCGTCGGGTGCCCGAGGTACTGGCCTTTTTCGCGATCCACAATCACCTGCCGATGCTTTTGCGCTGATAAATCAATCGTTGGGATTTTGTATCCGCGCGGCTGTAATTCCGCAGCGGACAATGAACTCGCCGCAAGCAATGCAAGCATCAATTCGCTTCGTCTAAACTTATTTTTCATCTTCAAATTTTCCCTGTTAATTTCAACTCGTTAGCGAGCTTGGCTTGGTAGGCCTCGTACGCGGCGAAATCTTCGCGCGTGCTTTTGCCGTAATAAATAAATCCGAGCGCGCGGCGACTGCGGGTGGTGCTGATGTTTGCATCGGCACGGTGGATGGTCAGGGCGTGGTGCGCCAGCAAATCGCCGGGCTGCGCAGGGCACGCCACTTCTTTTTCTGAATCCTCCGCTTGGCCAAAGTCGATGATGGCCTGCGAGAAGCCCAGTATTTCCGTGCGTCCATGCGGGCGCATTCCGGCCTGATGCGAGCCGCGCACGTAACGCACGCATCCGTTTTCCTCATCCACCACATCGAGCGCCATCCACATCGTCAGCGCTTGGCACGGCTCGAGCATAAAATAATAGCCGTCCTGATGCGGCGGCGTCGCTTGGCCAAGCGCGGGCGGCTTGTTGAAATACTGGAGGTTCTTGCCGACCACTGCCTCGCCCAATAATTCCTCGGCCAGGCGCTTGGGTTTGCCTGCCAACAATTCGCCAAAGAAACCGCTGTGCTCGTGCAGGCGCTGGATTTGTTTCAGCGTGTTCGCCTCCGCTTTGTCCTCATAAAAAACGTGCTCGGCGGGCAACCCCGGCACGTCTTCCGCGATGAAGCGCGCCAGCGTGCCCTCAATGGTCTGCAACTCGCCCTCATCGCAAAACCTCGGAACGGCCACAAAGCCATCCTCGTCAAACAAATCTTTCGGTGTCATGGCTTGGGTTGCAACCAGTCGAGATAGCGCCAGCGAAAATTTTTGTCACGACGATAGACCAAGTGCGGCTTCATCGCGTTGGCCTCATCAATCTCCTTCGTATACCGCGCCAAAGCCTTGGGGTCGGCCATCAAATCACCCGTATCGCGTTGCCATTGACGCAGGCGCTTGGCCAAGCGTTCGCGCGTTGCAGCATGCTTGGGGTCATCAGCAAGGTTGGTGAATTCATTCGGGTCGGCGTGCAAATCGTACAGCTCAACAGGCGGCGGATTGTGATACGTGGCGTAAGCCGCCTTCACTTGCGGCGAGGCCGCGCCCACTTCTTGCGGCCGCGTGCCGGCGATGAAAAAGACACCCGCATTGTCGGCGTAGATTTTTGCCAGCGGATTGGGTCGGCGCAAGGGGTTGCTGATAAGTTTGTAGCGGGTATCGCGAATGGCTGCCTGCGGATAATAAAAATGCGCCGCGCTGCCCAGCTTGTGCGCGAATAAATGCTCACGCCATTTGACAAAACGCCCCTCGAGCAAAGGCTGCAATGGGCGCCCATCCAAGCCGGCGGGCGGTTTAACATTTGTGGCCTGCAAAACGGTTGGCAAAATGTCGAGGGAGGAAACCAATTCGGTCGCCACGTGGCCTGCGTTGGCGTGGCCGGGCCAGCGCACGATCATCGGAACGCGAAGTCCGGCCTCATACACGGAGGTTTTGCCGCGAGAAAATTGCGCGCCGTGGTCGCCAAGATAAATGACCAACGTGTCTTCGGCCTTGCCGCTGTTTACCAATTCCTCAAGCAGCAGGCCGATGCCGGTGTCCAAACGAGCGAGGCAATTATAATAATCGGCAACGTGACCGCGCAGGCGTTCGGTGTCTGCGCCAATCCACGGGAGGGTTTTCACATCGGCAGCTGTTTGCGGAAACGTGGGCAGACCATTGAGTTGGCGGTGCAGCGGGTAGTGGGCGTCGGGATAATTGACCGACATCACGAAAGGCGCGTCGCCCGCGCGCATAAACTTACCGGCTTCCGCCGCGATGCGCCGCACGTCGCGCTTGGCAAAGCTGATGCTGCTGGGCGGATTCCAATGGCGATCGAGCGGAAATGCGCTCTCCGGTTTCACGTGGATCTTGCCCAGCAGGGCCGTCCGATAACCGGCGGTTTTCAAAAGTGAAAACAAGTTTGGCCATTTTTTGAACATCGCAAACTTGTGCGTGGCCAAGCCCAGTTGTCCATTGCGATGCGGATAGCGGCCGGTGAGAAAACACGCACGCGATGGACTGCACACCGAGTTTGGCACCCACGCGGTTTCAAAACGCACGCCTTCGTTGGCGAGCCGATCCAAGTGCGGCGTGCGCGCGTACGGATCTCCATAGCATCCCAGTTCCGGGCCGTTGTCCTCGG
The DNA here is from genome assembly GCA_002686755.1 of Verrucomicrobiales bacterium. GTDB lineage: Bacteria > Verrucomicrobiota > Verrucomicrobiia > Limisphaerales > UBA1096 > UBA1096. Next base: position 4,001 of record NYYJ01000147.1, on the reverse strand, counting down.
AGACGATCAGAAGCACGTTTGGGGGTTTGCTTGAATGTTTTTTGGGAACCACCTTAACACCAACGTCCGCAAGCTTTACGCGCTGAAAAGTCATGTGGGCGCGGCTGCCTTCGTAGAGAATGCCAACGGTTTCGTCGTCGATCATCGACATGCACGAGTAGCCGGCACTGCCCCACGCATCGAGCAGTAGCTGGGAACCTTCGGGCCAAGTGAGACCGCGGTCGGGCGAGGCCTTGATGGTCATGCGCTTGCGCGAAGCGGTGCTGTTGGGGTTGGAGAATAAGAGTCGCGGGCCGGGCTTGCCGGTACGCTCGGAGGCGATCCCGATCAGGCTGGCCATGCAGGCGCGCGGCTCGATCAGTGCCTTGCCGTGAGTGGGATGCGGTTGCCACGTCTTGCCCATGTCGCGCGTCACCATCACCACGCGAGCGTTTTGGCGATTGTACCGGCAATTGAGCATCAGCACGCCCGGCTCAATTTCCACCACCTGCGCCTCGGTGGTATCATTATAAGCGCCCGCGCCGACAGTCCACGTTTTACCGTGGTCCTTGGAGTAAATGATTGTGCTGTGCGGCAGGCGACGTTTGTTGGGCGGATCCTGATATTGCGCTGCGAAAACGAGCGTGCCATCAGCCATCGTGATACCCTTGCCGGGACCGGCCAAAATGAAACACCACTCGGGCTTTTTCACCTGCGAGGTGATGTTGATGGGCTTGAACCACGTTTTGCCGTCGTCGTCGCTGCGGACGAGCATGAACTGGCCGGTCTCCTCTGGTTTCATGCCGGGACCGGAGCCGATCCACGACCGATTGCCGTGGCTCCACGTGGCGGCGACCCAAATGGTGCCGGTATTGCGGTCGACAAGCACTGCCGGATCGCCAATACCATCGTAGCGCCACTTGGGATCGCTACCCATGTCCATAATCGTGCGCGTCGGCTCCCATGTTTGGCCGCCATCAGTGCTGCGCGACATGCCCACGTCAATGTCGCCCGGCAAATCGCCTCCGCCGCGATGGCGCAGATCGTACACGGCAATCAATGTGCCCTTCGGCGTGGTGGCCAGACCGGGAATGCGGCTGGTGTGCACGCCGCCCTGCCCGCCCAACCGCAGGGCCATTCCGAGACGATGCACTACGGAATTGGCCGCTTGCGATTTGTGAATTTTACCATCAGAGAATTTTACGAATGAACACGCCGCGCGAATGGTGCGGTCTATGTTCGCCTGCTTACTGAGTTTGACCGACAGCCAAAGGTGATTCGTCCCCTCAACGAGTGAATGCTTACCTTGGAATACGTACCGCCCGTTGGGCCCGCGCACGGCCGCGGCCACCCGCTTGGCTGCGCTGAGGTTCGGCGAATTGCCGGACGTGAACCATTCTGCGCCCTCCAAGTCCGCATCCGTGATTGTGCCAGACAAGTGCGCCTCCGCGCCGGTGAATTGCAATGGCTTGAGCATGCCCGACACCTCCACGCGCACGAGCAGCAGCGGGTTAATTTCCTGCCCGCGCAGCACCGGCACCTGGACGCCTTCCACGCTGACGCCGGTGATCTTTTGCGGCGTGGCAGGTACCAAGGCCACGTCGTCAATGAGAATGCCCGAGCGCTCCGGGCTGGTGCAGGTGAAGCGCAGTCGTTCCGGATTGCGCGTGAGCGGGATGGACACGCGCGACTTGAAGGCGCGCCCCACAACCACTGCACGGTCGCCATTGAAGAGCTCCGCCCACTTGCCATTCACCCGTTCCTCAATGCGAAACTGGAAAGGCTGGCGTTCGGTCCACCGTTCGGCTTGAAATGTAAGTTTGCCGGGAGTCTTGACCCTTGATGCAGGAGTAAACTGAATCTGTCGTTCCTTGCCGCCAAAAATGTGCAGGCATTGTTTACCGGTGAACTGGAACTGGGCCGTCACCTCCGCGTGGCCAGGTTGGGCGCGCCAAGTACCCGCTGACGTGGTAAGTTCACGCAACTCGCCCGGGCTCGCCTGCTCGAAACCGGATCGGATCGGTTTCGGTGACGCGGCCTTAACGGGCTGCCATGCCATCGCAACAAACCAAGCGATGGCCGTGAGGCACGATACTGTTCGTAACGCGTTCATTCAGTTGTTGCGCTTGGCCAAGCGGGGCGACTATTGATCCCGGTCGAACGAATAGTCTGCTCCAACCATCACCTTGTTGACCAATGTCATTGAACTATGGAGATCGCCGAAGAGAATTGGCCAACGCGGTTTGTCGACCCCGTGCCAGCGCATATTCAGGTATCCTTTGGGTACCTTGCCCCCCTTTAAATCCTCCAGCCCCTCCCCCAGCCAGCCGGCCCGGTAGGCGCCCCAACCGGTGAATGCCACCATTCGACTGGGATGACGCATCTCGGAGGCCTTGATCCCTGTGCCGTTGTCCGTGCGAACAAGCGTGTTTAAAGCGGGATGAACGTTCGCCCCATAGGAGGAACCCATCGTGTCGTACTCCGACATCTGTCGACTCTTGGGCGCGTCGCGGAATGGCCAGCCAACCTTGTCGCTCGGGCACTTGGCCACCCAGACCTCGTTGGTTCTGCCCGGTTTGTCCTGATAGTTTCCAAGATAGGGATTGAGATAACGATCCTGCGGCTTGATGTTGACGTAACCCATGTATTTGCCGGCTTTACCGACCCAGACGGTCTGGCTGGTCTGGCCCCTCTTTGAAAACTTGGGCGGGAAAGTGTTGTCGCTGTCATCCATGTACAACTGCATGGCCAAGCCGACCTGACGGTAGTTGCTAATGCACTTGACGTCGAGCGCCTTCTGCTTGGACTTGGCCAAGGCAGGGAGGAGCAGCCCGGCCAGAATCGCGATAATCGCGATCACGACCAGCAACTCGATCAGTGTAAAGCCGCCCGCTGCTCCTCCCCGCTCCGACTTGGTTCTCCGGTCTTCTTGGTGTGTTTTCCTAACTAACAATATGCTTAACCTCATGCATATGACTCTCTAACCTAGCTTCATCGTTTTTCAACCGGAAAAACTGGATGATTTAATATTCAGCAATCTATTTGACCGCACGGCCGAACTGCTGCGCCTGATCCGCAGGAATGGTCAGCGGACTGGTTTCACCGGTGTCCTGCCACGGACCGTTCACTGACGCCGCCGCCTCAAGGCGACCCTCAAACGTCACCGTGATCGTCCCGTCACCGTTGTTCACAATGCTCAACGAAGGCGCGGCGACCATTGCCGGCGGCGAAAACGCACCGGTCGTATCGTAGCGAATGTACTCAAGATCGATGGTGGTCATCGGGATGCCGCTGCAGCAGTCGCCGACGATGAACCGGTTGGCTCCCGTGCCGGCCTGCTTGGCAATCCCGTCCGGTGTTAGCAGCACGCCGTCGCGCCACACATAGTACAGCCCGTCCTTCGCCTCAAATGCCAGGCGGAAGGTGTGGAACGCGTCGGTGTTGTCGTTCTCGTCCAGCACTGTGCCAGTCAGCGTCTGCGTGTTGTGCGTATTGACCTGCAGAATGTTGCGCTCCGCGCCGTTGGCTCCCCAGATTACGAGGCCGTTCCCTTCGTCGTTGGCCAGGCGGATGGATATTTCCGCGGTCCATGAGCCGCCGTCGGCCACGCCCAGCTCCCAAACGGACTCGTCGTTGTCGTGCTGCAACCAGCCGTTGTTGGCCGCAGAGATCATCGATACAAACCCGTCACCCAACTCGAAGTTGGTGTCGCCACCGGCGTTGACCCAGCCGTTGATCAGGTTTTCTCCGTCATAAATGTCGCTTGGCCCGGCCACCAGCTCGAACCCATCGGAGCCAAGCGTGGTGATCTTCGGCGGCGGTGGCGAGAAAGCGCCTGTTGTGTCGTAGCGGATGTAGGCCAAGTCTATGGTGGACATCGGGATGCCGCTGCAGCAGTCACCCACGATGAATCGGTTGGCTCCCGTGCCGGCCTGCTTCGCGATCCCGTCCGGCGTCAGCAAGACGTCGTCGCGCCAGACGTAATACAATCCGTCCTGTCCCTCGAAGGCCAAGCGGAAGGT
>NYYJ01000146.1 GCA_002686755.1 Verrucomicrobiales bacterium | reverse complement strand
TTGATCCACACCACCGCGCCGTCGTCAACGTACACCCGCAACGCCAACCGCGCCGGAATGTCGCCAGCCTTCACATCGAACCCCCTCCGCAGATAGACGGACGAAAACTTGTTCTGCATCGAGATCGTTGTGCGGTCGTCGCCATCGCCATAGCCGATCGGCCCGCGACCATTTTTCCAACTGTTGTCCTCGTTGAAACCAAGCGTTCGCCAGGCCGAGCGTGGCGAGGAAGCCTCGCTGGTTCCTTCGCGATATCGCCAGCCTGGCCGACCGGCGGCAATGAAGTTAACCGACTCGCCGGCAGTCACTTGCATGCCGGACGAACGCCACGAGCCGCCCAGATCGTTGTCGAGCGAAGGGTGGATCAACTCCATCGAGCTGCCGGCGCCACTCGCCGCCGTGGGCCACGGGAACCCGGAGCCGTATTCCACGCGATCCACCCGCCGACCCGCTGCGTCGCGCAGTGTCAATTCTTCGCTGTTCGAGAGCCGGCCGTTGTACGGCCCAAGTACGGCTGACGCTCCCAGCTTGAACTTGCGCCGCAACTCCGTCGGGCTCTCGGCGACCACCAGGTAGCCGCTTGGTTTGAGTGTCGTATTGGCCGGAAACGGAAACTCAATGCCGCTCGAAAACCGCCAGCCGGACAAGTCAACGCTGCTCCCGCCGGTGTTGTGAATCTCAACGAACTCGACCGCATCCGTTTTCGGATCGGCGTCGTAGTGAATCTCGTTGATGACGACTTCACCCAGCGCAACGCTTGGCCAAGCGAGGGCAAGTGCGGGGATGATTCGAAGCCGAAGACTACTCATCGGCGCGTTACGGGTTGGCCGGAGTCACAAGCCTGATGAACCGCTCCCGGCTCACCCGTGGAGAGACCGTGCGTGACACCTTCCCGCTCGTTTCTGGAAAGAAATTTCTCAACGGCTGCCACGCTTGGCCAAGCGCCTCGGTGTACTGCAGGGAGTAACTCCTCCCCTGCACTCCCGCAAACTCCACCCGCAACAGGCCGTTGGCCCGGCGCGTAACTTCCAGCGCCAGACTGCTGGTGGCGTCGTGCGGATCGGTTCCGGCGGCGAACTCGTGCCCGTTGGCCAAGCCGTCAGCATCGGCGTCGAGTATCGCGTCGGCGGCATCCTGCGGGTCGAGCCCGTGCGCCGTCTCCCAATCGTCCGGCATGCCGTCGAGGTCGCTGTCGCGTTCGTCGCCCGGCTTGGCCCAGTTGCGCGCGGTATTGCCGTAGGCCGACAGGTTGACCCGCTGGATTGGCACGCCGCCCTGTCCCGGCATCACCGGCCACGGCGCGGTTGCGCCATACTTCACCTTCTCAACAAGGATGTATGGCACCAAACCGATGTTCGGAGGGAGCGTTTGCGGCGAATCCGGCCTCAGCAACTGCAGGCTCTCGCCGGCGTTGTTCAGTCTGCCGTCGAACGGCCCCAGCACCGTCGTCTCCTCGTCGAGTTCGTATTGCTCGAGCAACTGCGACGGCTCGCCGCCGCCGACATACACCGACCCGCCGGCTGGCAGGACAAAATCGGCCGGGAACGTGAACTCGATCGCGTTGTCGAGTTTCCACGCGTTGCCGGGATTTGCAGGATCGAAAAACGGCACGGCCAAATCCGAGATGTTTTTCAAAACGACGTACTCGGCCAGACCGTCGGACGGGGCGTACAGGATTTCGCTGATGACGATCGGGCCGATGAGCGGACCGGTGTTTGCCCCGCCGCCGCCTTCGCGGAACGCGGCCAGCAGCGCGGTGTCCTGCCCGGCGCGAACCGTCGAGCCAAGCGACAGGTCAAGCTGTGCGACGAGCGGCCCGGTGCCGTTCGGGTAACGGCCCAGCGACACGCCATTGGCCGACGGGCCAAAGTCAACCTTGTCCGCGAACCGCACGATCGCTCCATCCGAATCACTCTCGGTGAGCCACACCTCGTCCCCCCGGGCGGAACTCAGCGAGAACCCGGAGTCGCCGTTGTCGAGCAGGAAAGCTTGCTCGTAAAATACGAGGTAGCCGCCGGGCGCGATGGTGGTACCGTCCGGGATGCGGTATTTCCTCAGGTTGTTCGTGCTGTCGCTGAGGAACCAGCCGCCGAGGTCAACCTGCGCTTGGCCAAGGTTGTGCAGCTCGATCGCGTCCTCGAGCGGCGCATCCGAGTGCGCCAGCACTTCGTTGATGACGACCGTCGGCGCTTGGCCAACGCCGTCGCCCGGCGTGCCGTGGTAGCGGATGCTGGAGTTCCAGTTGGCCGGGTTGTTGAGGTCGAGGCGCGGATCGATCACCTCGAGCGAACTGCCGTCCCCGTCGGCGCGGCCGGGCCAGGCGCCGCCGTCGGAGTAGCCGACCGCAAACACCGTGTCCCCATTGGCGTCAATCAACGCGACGGTTTCGCCGTTGTTCCTCAACCGGCCCTCGTACTGACCGGCGGCCAGGCGGATGCCGTTCGTGCCGTAACGCGAAAGGAACGCCTCGCGGTTTTTCGCCACGACGATCCGATCGCCCGCCGCGAGGGTCACGTTGCCGAAGCGGTACGTGATGCCTCGGTCAAACTGGGCATCCCGCAGCTTCACCGCGCTCTCCCCGGCGTTGACCAGTTCGACGTACTCGTACGCGTCACCGCCGATCGGGTTGTACATTAGTTCGCTCAGCCGCAGGCTGCCCTTGAGCGGCGACACGGCGGCGGGATCGATCAGCATCGCGTAGTCAAAAGCGACCCGAATCGACTGCGGCTTTTCCGTCGCGAGGAACAGGCCACCGGTGATCGCCGGCGTGCCGACGGCGATTGGCTCGCGGTGCAGTTCCTCCCACACGTCGCCGACCTTCCACTCGAACACCAGCTCGCCGCCCTCGCGAACGATGCGCACCCCGATCTCCTCGATCCCGATGTTCTTGGTCTTGAGCGTGGTGCTCGTTCCGCTGGCGCTCACCTTGCGCACCATCAACTTCGTTCCGTCGTTGAAGCCGACAGTGTAGCGCGTTGCAATCATCCCCTCGCCGAGTACCGCCATCAGGCCGGTGTCGTAATCGCCAAATTGCCGCAACACGAGGCGCAGCTTGGTTTGCAGCGCCCAGTCGCCCGTGGCCGGCAAGGCGCGGTTGATGAACGGGTATTGCGGCATCGAACTAGCCAACGGCTTGGCCGCGGTGTCGAGCACCTGCAACTCGAGCCAGCCGGGCACGTCGTCGAGCGAGTACCAGCTGCTCGGCGAGAAATTGCCGCGCGGGGCGACGTTAGCCGTGGCCCAGTGCGGCTCAAGCAACGGTTCGCCGAAACCGCTGAAGCCGTTCGCGCCATGCACGGCGGCCTCGCGTTCCACCCGTGAGAGGTTGCCCTCCTCGTCGGTCACCTTGACGGTGAACCCGTACAGGCCGGGCCGCGTGAACACCGCCTCTGCGCGCGCTTGGCCAAGCGGCCGCAACTCGATGGCGTCGAGGTGGCTCGCCGCCCAGTCGAACACCAGCGCCTGGCCCTCGGGATCGTACGACTCGCGGGCGTCGAGCCGCAACGAGTCGTCCATCGAGACGTTCCATGAGGCCGGTTCCGACTTGAGAACCGCCACCGGTGCGGCGTTGCCGCTCTTGTTGACCTGGATTTCATCCGCGCTGCGGAGGTTGCCCCACTGGTCGGTGCCGATCACCCGGAGCGTCTGCTCGCCCTCGCGAAGTTGGATGCCGCTGACCGACCAGCCGATAAGCCCAGTCCAAGCCGACTTGGCCTCGGGATGCCCCTCGACCTTCACGTGAATGACCCCGTACGGCGAGGTGCCCTTGAGGTCAACGCGATCCGAGCTGGTGTTCAAAGTCGCGCCCTTGTTGGTGGTGATCTCGAATTTCTTGCGCGAGTAGTTGGTGCCAAGCTCGCTTTTCACCGTCGAACGGCGCCCGGAGAAAAAGTTCTTATATTCGCTTGCACGTGACGAATAGGAGCCGCTCACTCGCTCCTCGGCCTCGAGCCAGGCGTTCATGCGTGGGGAGTTGTAGGTGTAGTTCTCGCTGAACTCGGCAAGGTAGGAGTAAAACAGCCGTTTGTTGTACCACTTGACGATATAGCTACTGAACCCGGGCATACCCTGATACAGCTTGGACGAGGTGTTGCCGAACGCCAGGTCGCTGTCCCAATGCAGGAATTGGAACTTGCCGTCGTCGTGCCGCTGGTAAAAGTAGCCGTTCTTCCCACGGCGCAGCGAGAAGGAGTCCCAGTCGTCAATATAGCCGCGCACCATCGACATGATCATCGTCTGGTGCGGGTCGACAAGCCGCTCGACCTGCTCCTGCTTGTAAGTCTTGCTGACCGTGCGGAACAGGTTGATGAGCGCGCTGTAGTCGTCCTCCCACTCGTTGGTGCGCTTCATCCACTCGGAACGGTAGCGTCCCGGGTTGTCGGAGTTCTTGTACCGCCAGTCGGCATTCCGGTTTTGGCGCGACCAGCCGTCGGTGAACCACCATTCGTCGTCGATGCGGTACAGGTTGCCCTTCACGCCATCGGTGAAGTTGCGGTTCAGGAAATCATTGGCGACCGGCTCGACCTCCTCGCGCATCTGTGGAGAGCTGCTGTTGACCGTGAACCAGATCATCTCGTTTTCATTCACCACGTGCCCCATCAGGTACAGCATATAGCGGGTCATCCGGTTGCGGCTGACACGTCCGTTGGCGTCGTCGTCCCACGACAGCTTGTATTTGCCGCGAAACCGCCGGTCGTTTGGCATCTTCCACTTGCCCCGGTTCACGTGGTTACCCCGCGTCCACGGGCTGCCGCTGTTGCGCATCTCACAGTTGTACCGGATATCGGTCCCGTTGGAGATGAACGTCGCGTTGAAATAGTGATTCGACAGGCGCGGGAATTTGTAATCGTACTTGGAGCCGCCGCCGTTGCTGATCGCCTTCATGTCGTAGTCGGAGACGATGAGGCGCACGTTGCGCAGATCCGTCTTCGGCTTGCGGTTGTCGACGATGTACAGCGCCGGGCGGGTTGGCCCCCACTTGGGCTGCCGGTGGGTCGCCCCCTGCCCGGTTCGGGCTTCCACGTAAAACTGCACGCAGCGGCCGTTGGTGCGGTACTCGGTCAGCGTACCGGTGTAGAGGCCGTCGCCGGCCACCTCATCCCCGCCCCGGCTGCCGTCGTCATACATCGCCTTGGTCTTCCACGCGCCGGTGTTGTTTGAGGAATCGGCGCGGTGGCGCAGGCTCACCGAGGCCAGCGGGTCGGCCGAAGTGATGCGCGCGGTCACGCGCACCGACTGGCTCGAGGTCGGGATCGCCGGGCTGTGAATGATACCATCGACCTGCGGCGGCGTCTTGGCCTCATAAGTGGAGTTGCGCTTGCCCGGCGTGCCGAGGTTCTCCGGGATCTCGATCAGGAAACTGCCGGCGACGCTCTTGTCCCACGTCCACGCGATCAGCCTCGGGTTGCCCCGAATCCAGCGCGCGCTGAAATTGATGGTCAGGTCGTCGTTGCGCCGGACGTCGGCTGTCATGTCGATCTCCATCCGGTTGGGCCGGTTGTCGCCGTGACCGTCGGAGATCAGGTGCAGTTCGCGGCCATCCATGTACGTCGCCCAATGGTTGCCCTGTGCCAGCCATCCGTTTGAACTGCTGCCACTCGACGACATCCGGTTCGCGTTTTTAAGGACGTTCTTTTTCGTGCGGGAACTGACTGCCTCGATGCCGGACAGCGCGATCTCCGAGTCGCCCACCAGATGCAAATGCAGCTCCCGGTAGTCGGCGGCGCCTCCCATCGTGCGCAACTGCCGGTACCGCCCGGTGGTGGTGTATTGCCGGTAGACGCTTTTTTTTGTCTCGTCGCTGTCACGCCAAGCCGACGGCAGGCGGTTGTCGGCCCACGGGTTGACCAGTTCCATACTGCTGCCGCCGCCCTTGGTCCAGCCCGGCCAGTCGCCGTGGTTGCTGTAATCGCCCTCGTCGGCCAGGTTGCCGTAGGCGTCCTCGAGCCGCAGCAACTCGCCCGGGTTGCTCAGCTCCCCGCTATAATTCCCCAGCACGTTGCCGAGTTTATACACCCGTTTCATGTAGGCGGTGTCGGCAGCGATGACGAGGTAGCCGCCGGCCGCGATGCTCGTGCCGGTCGGAAACGTGAAGTTCACCCCGTCAACGAACCGCCAGCCCGACAGGTCGATTGCCTCGGTGTCCCGGTTGTAAAGTTCGATGTACTCGCCGCCACGATGGTCGCCCGGCGGATTGAACATCACCTCGTTGATGACCACGTTCTCGTGGCGCGCCGGGTTGTTGGCGCGCCCCTTTGTGTCGTTGGCCACTGTGAACCATTCACGGCTCCCGTCCGGGAACGACTGCACTGAGCCTTCGCCGCTTGGCCGATCCGGCAGCAGCGCCTGCAACACCGTGTCGCCGTTGAGCAGGTAGAGCGGCGCTTGGCCACGCGCCTCAAAATCGACCGCGACCACCGCCGTGCCACGGCTCGGCGCTTGGCCAAGCAGCGGCGTGCGATCCGAAAAGTCACGCCGCGTGGCCACCGACAGGCCATCCAGATCCACCGCACCCTCGCCGCCGTTGTACAGTTCCACCCAGTCGATACGGCCGTCGGGCGCGTAATGCACCTCGTTCAGGCCAAGCGCTTGGCCAAGCGAGGCGCGACTCATGTTGGCCGAGCCCGGCGTGGCATCGGTGAACTGGTACCACTCGGAACTGCCGGTTGGCTTTCGTCCAAACGCCCGGCCGTCCAGCGGCACATTTGCGCGGATCGCCGTCACCACAGTGCCGCCGTCCGGTTGGGTCAGGTAAACCGTCACCGGCGACTGGATATTGAGCCGGGCGACCGAAAACGAGATCGTGGCCAGCGAACGCGCCCCGATTTTCAGTGGCCGCCCGATCCTGCGCTTGGCCAGGTTGCCCGGGTCGTCGCTGAGATAATGCCCCCTCAGGTCGATGAGCCGGTCGGTCGGGTTGTAAAACTCGATGTATCCCTCCTTGCCCTTGACGGGATAAACCTCGTTGATGACCACGCCCTTGGCCGCTGGAACCGACGCGCTCAGACGGCATCCAAAGACGATATCCGAGCTGGTCGTGTTCGTCTGGTGCACCTCGACTGCCAACACGTTTTCACCCAGCTTCAGCTTGCCCGGCTCGATCGTGATGACACCCTTCTCCTCGGTGGCGTTGCTGACCGTGGCGGAAGTGCGTGTCGTGAAGCTAACCGTCCCGCCCGGCATGCGCGAGCGGCCGACCTCCGTGCCGTTCAAATAATAGACCGCGCCGTCGTCCACGATCTGATCGATCGTCAACGTGACCTCGCCCGGATCGCTGCCATACGTGAATTCCTTCCGGAAGTAGTAGCAAAGTTGGCTGCCCTTGTTGATGCCGGTCTGGATGCCGGGATCGGGCAGCGCGGAGTTCTCCACTCCCAACAGGCCGGGGCCCTCTTTCCATGAGGCGTCGTTGTAGTTCGCTTTGCGCCATGCCGTGCCGAGGCTTTTGTTCTGGTCGTTGTATTTCCATCGGTCGCCGTAATCGACCAGCACGATGCCGGAGGAGAGGTTAACCTCCGGGCTCTCCAGCGGAAGTTCAACGCCCAGCACCGGGTCGCCGCCCGGCGTGCCGCCCGGCCGTTTGCTGAACGACCAGTTACGCCAGTCGTCCACGACGCTGTCGGAATCCCGCAGCACCAGCGTGTGCCCCGTGCCATCGGCCGCGATCGGCCACTTGCCGCGGTCGTTGTAGCCCAGCGTGCAGACGGTCACGCCGTTCTTGTCCCGCACCGTGATGCGGCCGCCCTCGTTCGGCAGGTTGCCGGCCCACGGGCCGAACACCTTCACGCTCGACGGGACACCGTGCCGTTGCCGGAACACACCCGGCTCTACGTTGGTCAGGACGATCTTCCCCCAATGCCCGAGAAAAGCCTCGTCCGCCCGGCTTGCGTCAAACGCCGGGAAGTCCAGTTCCGCGTCGCCGCGCAGTCTCCAGTCGGCGATGTCAAACGGCGTGGCGGTGATGTTGGACAACTCGATCCACTCCGGCGCGTCGCCGCGCGGGTTGTACATGACCTCGCTGATCACGATCTGCTCCGCCCGCGCGCTGACCGCCATCAGGGCGGCCCACGCCACGTGTATTCCCAGTAACAATCGGTTCATCAAAACACTCCCTTTACGCGGTCAAGCCGGGTCAAGTTTCAGAGGGAACCCCATTCCAGCAGCCCGCGTGCCGCCGGGATTTGTACCGGTTTTTCGCGATATGAAAACAGTTTTCGGAGGAAACGCGCCCTGCCCACGCATCCGGTGTGCCAATAGCGCGGCCACAATCAGCGGGCCGCCGAACGCACCGGGGCGGCGGCGGCGTTCATCTTGGGCAGTTGCCGCCGAAGCTGGGCGATGACTTCACGATGCTCTGGCTGGGCCGCGAGGTTGTCCCACTCGTGCGGGTCGGCCGCACAGTCGTACAACTCCTCGTCACCATTCGCGTAACGAATGTAACGCCAACGCTCCGTGCGGATCGCATGGTTGTTTCGCTGGAAAGTGGTGATCGCCGGGTGGGGCCACGGGGCGCTTGGCATACGGAGCAGCGGCAGTAGTGAACGACCCTCAAGCGCCTGTGGCGGCTTGGCCAAGCGGCATAACTCGGCAAGCGTGGGATACAAGTCAAGCAACTGAACCGGCCGACTGCACTGCCCCTTGGGCAAGCCGGGACCGGCGAAAATCAGTGGCACGCGGGTGGACTCCTCCCAAAGCGAGCGCTTGGCCCAGAGCCGTTTCTCTCCGAGGTGCCAGCCATGATCCGACCACAGCACCACGAGCGTGTCTTTCGCGTGTGCACTTTTGTCGAGCGAATCCAGCATCAACCCGACGCAACGATCGACGAACTCCGTGCAGGCCAGATATGCCGCCACCGCCTCGTGCCAGCTTTTGGTTTTCAGGACAGCCCGGTGATTCAACGGCGTCTTGTCCATGTACCTCGTGATTTCCAGCCCGGCCGGAGGCAGGTCCGCAAGGTCGTCCGGCTTGATCCTTGGCAGCATCACGCCCGACTTGGGGTGGCGCTCAAAATACTTTTTCGGAGCGTACAAAGGAACGTGCGGCAGGCGAATCCCCACCGCCATGAAAAACGGCTTCACGAAATCCCGTTGCAACGCCTCCGCCGCCCATCTGGCGTTGATCACGTCGCCAAACTGCTCCTCAGGAAGATCGATCGGGCCAAAGTCACGCACCCGGATCTTCGGCAACCGCGAGATCGGTTTCACCCTGAACTGCTTGTTTCGCGCGTCGGGCTTCACCTCAAAATCATGCCACTCATCCGTGTACGGTTTGCCGTGATAAATCTTACCGCGCCCAAGCACATGATATCCGCTGGCCTTGAAATTGGCCGGCAGCGTCACCGCACCCTCGAGCGCCGGAGCACTCCGGAGCGGCTGGTTCAGGTCGTACACGCCAGAAGTGGACGGGCGCACCCCGGTCAAAAGGCTCACGCGGGACGGATTGCAGATTGGCGCCTGGCAATGCGCGTTACTGAACAGCACACCGCGCTTGGCCAAGCGATCGATGTTTGGCGTGGACACCTGTGGATGCCCCCCAAGGCAACCTACCCAGTCGTTCAAGTCGTCGATCGCAATGAACAAAACATTCGGCCGCTTGACCTCCGCCGCCTGTGCTTGGCCCAGCATCATTCCCAAGCCAAGCGCTGCCAGCACCATCACATGCATCCAACTCATTAGCCTTTCTTCGTAGCCAAACACTCCTCACCCGCAGCCAACTTGGTTTGCATAGGGATCAATCAAGGTTGGCATGCATCTCCTCTTTCGTTGGCGTCTCGGAAGGCACACCGTCCTTCGGAATCTTCACCTTGGCTGTCCAGAGGATGGCATTGAGCATCAACTTGCGGTTATCATCGTTCTGCCAGTTCATGTGCACGTGACCACCGGTAAAACCGAAACCGCGACCACCATCATCGCGCTTATAGGCCCACGCCACATGTTGTGTCTCGCCATTTGCCACCGCCTTGCGGACGGTGGGGTTGCCGCTGCGCGCACCGTCCGGACGCTTCAACGTAGAGGCTGGGGGCACGTCTGTGAGAATCGGCGTCACGCCCTTCAGGTCTTTCACAAAGCGCATGTGATAATACCACTCGTCATTCACACTGAATGGTTTTACGCCATTCCAAATATCATGCTCGCGTGGCCTGAATTTCGGAGTCCAGTGCGGGTTCACGCTCCAGTGCAGATCGCAAAACCCACCCATCCACTCGAGGAATTTGTCGGCCGGATCACCTTTCACCGCCTCAGTCGCCCAATGAATCATCACCACGCCCTTCCCCTTTTTCATCAGGGCATCAAACTCCTTGAGTTTCCGATTCAACACATGCCCGCCATGGCCGGTGCAGAATATCACGATGCTGGATGCATCGTCTAAGACGGATTCATCCTTCGGATAACCTACATCCTTTAGCACTACAGTCTCCACCGGCAGGCCAGATTCATTTAGCGCCTTGGCCAGCAGCATGTTCCCCGCACGATGCTCATGCGCCAATCGCCCATGACTCGGTTTGCCGGAAATAAACACCACCTTGGCCTTGTCTGCCGCACCGACTACCGCACCAGACAATAGCCCGGCCAGTACACACAATTTCAGAATCAGTTTTTTCATTGTTAAAATTAGTCCACCTTCCACGGCCAAGGTTTGACGCGGGCGCGCACGGCCCATTTTTCCCATTTATCGGCAAGTGCCTTGACCTTGTCCGGATATTTTTTGGCGAGATCGTTTTGTTCGCTGCGATCGATCTCCATGTCGTACAACTCCCACGGATGCAGCTTGGCGTTACGGCCGGAATCACCGTAGCGAACTAGCTTCCATTTGCCGTCGCGCACAGCCCCGTTGAGATGGTGATCAAAATATAACGCATTCTTGCGCATCAGTTCGCCGCCTCGGAAGGCCGGAAGCAAACTAACACCCTCGACCGGCTGAATTTCATTTTCGCCAAACTTGCTAGGATGCTTCACGCCTGCCGCATCGAGGCAGGTGGACATAAGATCAATGAGATGCCCGGGCTGCTGCTCAATCCTGCCGTTGTTTTTCGGATCTATGCCCTTGGGCCAAGACACAATGAACGGCGATGAAATGCCGCCCTCGTGTGCGAAGTGTTTGTACTCGCGAAAAGGTGTATTGGAAACATTCGCCCAGCCGCGGCCCACTCCGGTGAAGGTATCCTCCGGGCCGGCCATCGCATCCGGGCCATTTTTCACGGGCCGGCCATCGCGCGTTTGCATCGGCGGCCAAATTTTGGTTTGGAAACCATCCTTGCCAAGCGGTTTATAATCCGTGCGGTAAGGCTTCTGGCTGTGTCGTCCAAAGCCCTCGGCACAAGCACCGTTGTCCTGCAGATACATGATCAACGTACTGTCCAGCGTACCCTGNCGTTCAAACTCCGCCACAATCCGGCCGATGCCGCGGTCCATGTTATCAACCATCGCCGCNTACACTTCCATATTGCGNACATCCCATTTCTTGTTGGNCGCCTTCTCCCAGTCATCCGATTGCCGCGAGAGTTTGATGTCCTTGCGAATCAATCCCAGCTCCTTCATTCGCGCCAACCGCTTGGCGCGNATCTCCTGAAAGCCGCCATCNTATACGCCCTTGTAACGCGCGANATCCTCCGGCAACGCATGCATCGGCCAGTGCGCAGTGGTATAAGACACATAGAGAAAAACCGGNTTATCCGGCGTCTCCTTAGCGTGCTCCTTCAAAAACTTNACAGNGTTGTCGCTGATNGCATCGGTGTAATAGTAATTTTTCGGCTGATACTTTTCGTCATTTTCCGGCGTNATGAANTGGTTGCCGCGGCACAATGTCGCCGGATCATAAAAACTGCCAGCGCCAATAATCGTGCCGTAAAACTTNTCAAAGCCCCGCTGNAANGGCCAGTTNNCCTTNGGNCCCTGCGGNCGNGTGTGCTTGGTNACATGCCANTTNCCNCTCATGTANCGNCNGTNNCCNCCNNNNCTCAGCGCNTCGGCNATNGTCACCACATCCCGNCCCANTTCACCNCGATACCCCGGNAGNTTGTTGTCGCCNGTCATCANNCCAATCCCCGCCTGATGCTGGTACATCCCCGTGAGCAACGATGCCCGCGTCGGGCAGCAACGCGAGGTATTATAAAACTGCGCAAATCGAAGCCCATTCGCCGCCAGTTTATCCAAAGTCGGCGTCTTAATCTCACTGCCGTAGCAACCGATGTCCGAAAATCCCATGTCGTCGGCCATGATGATGACGATGTTCGGCTGCTTGGTTGCCTGTAAACTCAGCGCTTGGCCAAGCGCCAATAGAAAAAGAAAGAGTCGTTGCACGCCGAGAGTCTCCGCTTGGCCAAGCGGCAGGTCAAGCAATGGGATCGAACTCAGTCGAGGATGTCTTTGATCACGTGACCAATTTTACCTAGCCCCGTTCTGAGCACAACGGAATAACCACTAAAAAACCAACCCCAGACTCAATAAAAAACGGTCGCCATTGCCATGATCCTGTACTCCTTGTCGATTATGGAAGTCATGCTTCCACTCAAGGCGCATGTGGACGGTGTCGTTGAAGTTCCAGTACAACGCCGGGCCGGCGAGCACGGTCTCGGTGCCGTCATCCTCGTAATGGAAATCGGTCTCCCAAAAGAGCGTACCATTCATGCCCTGATACTCGGATTTGTAACCAAGATCCAGGGACAGGGAAACTTTCGATGGTTTTTCATGCTCAAACTCCAAGTAGGATGCGGAACTGACAAAAGCGAACTTGTGCAACTCGAACTCATAACCCAAGCCAAGCCCGCCGCCCCACTTGTTGTCGTAGATTTCGTAGGCGTCGTCGCCGGCCAACGGCACGCGCAGCATTGGCTTGAATGTCCACGACCCGCTTCGGCCGTCGAGATTGAAATATTTCTTCAACGGCAAAGCCAGTGT
>NYYJ01000145.1 GCA_002686755.1 Verrucomicrobiales bacterium | reverse complement strand
GTCAAGGGTGATCCCGATGAGTTGTGAGGTGTTGAAGCGCAACGGTCCCGATGCGTCGGCATGATGCCAAGTCACGCCGCCCGTCTGGTCGTACGCAGCCATCGTGCCCCGGAGCCAGTCGCCGTTCCGGAAGTGGAGGGTGGATTTGTTTTCGCCCGCCTGGCAAAACGCGGCAGTTGCGGCCAAAACAAAAACCGCGAANGAACGCNAAGGGACACGAATGGANANAGCTCCCTCTCCCAGCGGGAGAGGGTTGGGGAGAGGGAGAGCGCATGGCCAAGCGGGATCGCGCNTGGCCAAGCGGAAGTTGTTTCGGTGCGTCAATCATCCCAGGGCCAGAGTGCATCAGCACCGCCGGTGTTGGTCGCGCTGGTTTTCTGTGAGGCGCCGAGGTTGAACTGCAGCCGGCGGATATGCTGCGCGTCGAACGCCACCGGGCCGAAGTTGCGGCTGCGGCCCGAGAGGGTGCGGCCCTCCCATTGCTTGAGGTCGAACGATACCGCCGCGCCACCNGCGAAGTGGGCGCGCACCTCCCACGGTCGCTTGGCTTCCGGCTTGGCTTCCGGCTTGGTGAGGGCCACGCGCGTGATGCGCTCGAGCGGGATGGTGAGGTCCGTGCCAAGCGAGTTGATCACGACTGTGCGGCCGTCCATTGACTTGAGTTTGCCGGGCACCTCGTCGCGGTTCTTGAGGAAAACCATGTCCTCGGCGTGGTCGCTGCTGTCGAACTGGACCGGGTCGGAGCGACCGTCCCACGCCGACACGCGCAGGTGGCTCACGCGCACGATCGGGCCGTTGAGCTGGGAGAAAAACGCCATNCCGGAGCCGGTGGCGGCGAAGCCGTTNGTGTCNCGCCATTTGCGGATGAGCTTGCGGTCGATGTACAATTCCATCTCGGCCTTCTCCTTGTTGATGCGAATCTCCACCGACACGCGGTTCTTCGTCTGCATCTCGGGGATCTGGCCCTGGCCGAGGTTGCGCACGCCGGCGCCGCTCTGAACACGCTGCAGGCTGACGTAGCCACGGCTGATGTAAAACATGTACGAATTGCTGCGGTAATCGAATCGATCCAGTGCCTTGGTGTACACCGGGACGATCAAGCTGAAGGTGCCGTTCCATTGCAGNTCGAACTCGATGCGGGACGACCCCTTCAGCCCGAAGTCACGGCCCAGCACGCCGACGCCCTCGGAGATGAACACGCCGTCACGGTACTTCCACGCCTTGGGATCACGGCCGAGTTTCCAGCCCTCGATGGTGGTCGGCCCCTCGTACAGGATGCGGAAACCGGGCGAGAGAAACGCCAGCGACTGCAGCCCATCTCGAGGAGCGGACAATTGCCCGTTGAACCAGGTGGAGAACTGGACGCGCTGTTCGTCTAGCGAGATAAGATTGCCGAGCACCTCGTCGCCGTTGTGAAAGCGGATGTGCACCGACGGGTCGCGGTTCCGCTCGACCGGGCGCGCCCCTTCGAACCGAATCCATGCCATNTTGTCCGGGCGGAAATCGACCGGCTCAGTGAGATCACCGCGCGCCCAGCGCACGCCGGTGTCGAGCCGGACCTGCTGGAGTTTGCCGTGGAGCATTGAGCCATCTAGGAAGCGCACGAGGTGGTCCCGGTCAGCCGCTTGGCCAAGCGCCTGAGCCACGCCAAGCGCAACCACAGCCACGCCAAGCACCCAACGAAAGTATCGCGATGGCTGGACTGAGTTATCGCTCATAGATCGGGAGGAATCGGTAGTTGAGCGCGAGCGACAGCAGCGANGCGGAGGTGGCGAAGGTGTTNCCAAACTGGCCGCTCCAACTGCCGTCCTCGTTCTGGTTTTGCTTGAGCGTGGCGATGTTTTTGCGATTCCACTTGGCCCACTCGGCCGGCGAGGCATGAAAGAATGCCTGCGCGCCGTAATACAAATAGTAGTTCCGATAGCTCGACGTCTCCGGGGCCTTGCGGAGGTAGCCGAACGCCTTGCGGAAGGCTGCGCTGTCCTTCTCCTTGGCGAGGGCGAACACCAGAGTGCCGATGGCCGAGCGCGCGGCGTTGGGGCCGCGGTTGGAGGTGTAACCGAAACCGCCCTCCGGCGTCTGGCACGACTTGAAATATTTCAGACCGGTCTGGATGGCCGACTCCGGCACGGCCAACCCGGCGTTGCGCGCGGCGAACAGGGCGACCATCTGCGCGCCGCTGACGGTGGTGTCGGCGTCGGTGCTGTCGGGCGAGTAGCGCCAACCGCCGCGCGGGTTTTTTTTCTGCGAATTGATGATCAGCCCGACCGCCTTCTCGAGCGCCGGGCCAAGCCGGTCGTCCTCCACCGCGCCGTACGCCTCGGCCAGCGCCAGCGCGGCGAAGCCGTGGTTGTACATCGTCGTGCCGATGTAGCCGGTGGTCTTGTTTTGCCGGCTGAGGATGAAGTTGATGCCGCGCTTGATCGGCTGGCTGTACGGGCCGTGGACCGGGTCGTCCCCGTGCGCGAGCATCGCCACCACCGCCAAGCCGACCACCGCCGGCGATGTGCCGTACGGCTTGTCCTTGAAATTGCCGGCGGNGAGCTGCGACTGCACGAGGTACTGCAGCCCCCGCGAGTACATGCGCTCGATTTCCTTGGGCAACAGGTCGCTCGACTCCTCAAACAGCTTTTGCGCCCGGGCGGGCATGACCGCCGCAAGGCACATTACGATGAGCAGCCCCAGCTGCGTTCGCCGCCTCACTTGCGTCCCCCCTCCAACGTCTCCACCGCCTTGAAATAATCCTGCAACGCCTCGCGGAATTCCTCCGGCAACCGCGTCGCCGCGCCGCTGCCGCGGCTGACGGTGCGCCCGCCCGCCTCGCGCCCCACGGCGTCGCCGACCAGCGACGAGGCCGCCTGCTGGGTCGTCCCGCCGGCCTGGCTGCCGCCGGCATTCTGGCTTTGCTGCATGCCCTGGCCCATCTGCTCCTTCATTGCCATCATCGCCATCATGAACGCCATCTCCTGCTGGGCCTGCGACTGGCCCTGCTGGCCGCTATCGCGCTTGACCTCCTCGTTGATGAGGTTGATGACGTCCGACATGGCCCGGATGGTGCCGGTCTGCGCCTCGAAGGTCACCTCGTCAGTCTGCGGCTTGTCGAGCAGGTTGTCGGTGATCTCCATCGAGTCGAAGGTCTCCTGCAGCGGGTCGAGCATGGCCGGCTCGGTGGTCTCGAACTGCATGCGATTCAGCTCGAGCATCGAGTCGGCGTGCATCTCCATCACCCGCTCGATCCCCTTCGTGTAAAGATCCGCCTCGCCCTTTTGCTGCTCGAGCAGGACGGTCTGTTGCCGGTGCTGCAACTCGCTCTCCCGCAGGCGCAGCATGGAGAAGAGCAGCTTCATCAGGTCGTTCATTTTTTGTTCACCACCCTGGCCACTGCCCTGGCCGCCGCCCTCGGAATCCTCCTTGGGCGGCTCGAGTTTCTTGGCCCACTCCTCGAACCGGCCGGACCAGTTTCCGAGGTTGCGGATGGCCAGCATCGAGATGTTGGCCGCGATCTGCTGCTCGATCTCCTCCAGCGCCTCGCCGGTTTTCTCCGTCTCCATCTCGCGGCTGACCTCGCCGTACTGGCCCTTGCCGGTGCGCTCGTAAAAGCGGCTGATCTCCCCCTGCAATTCGACCGCCCTCTCATGCGTACGTCCCTGCGACTTGGTGAGCCGGGTGTTGGCGCGGGTGTGGCGCTCCGGCAGATCGTCCGGCGTCAGGCCGATGGTTTCCTGGATGTTGTCCCTGATTTTTTTGCGCAACGCCAATTCCTCCTTGCTGATTTTGCGCAGCCGCTGGGCCAAGGTCAGTGCCTGCAGGTTGTCGAGGTCATTGTTGACCTTGTCCTGCAGGTCGGCCAGCTCGTCGAGTGCCTCCTCCTCGTTCTCGAGGGCCTCGGCGAGGTTCTCCTTTTTCTCCTGCGGGTCNGTGCTCTGCTGCGCTTGGCCAAGCTTGGACTCGGCCTGCTTCATCTGNTGGTCGGCCAGNTCGTTCATNTGCTGCANNTTCTGCGCCCANTCGCGCAGCGTCTGCTCGTCGAAGGCCGGGTTGCGCATCGCCTCCATCAACGCCTTTGCCCCCTCCTCGGCCAGTTCCTTAAGCGCCTCGGCGTTGTCGCGCTGCTCGTCGGCGGTCTTTTCAATCTTCTCGTTCGTCTTGCGCTTGGCCAGGGTGTCGTCGTCGGCCTTGGCCAGTTCGCGGGTCTCCTCGGCGATGTCCTCCTCNGTGCGCGACACCTCCTCNAGGTTCTCAAGGATGTCCTCCAGTTTTTGGCGCACCATCTCGGCGTGGTCCTCGGTGCCGAGGATGTGCAGCCGGTACGGCATCGTGCGGCTTGGTTCGCGCCCGGGCAGGTGGTCGGTCGCCCAGACGGCCAGCTCAACAGTGGTGTCCTTTCCGATCCCAAGCACAGCCGGGCTGAAGTGGAAGCCGGTCTCGAACTCGGTTTCCTGAGTGCCGTTGGCCAAGGCGGTCAGCGTGCCTGCGGTTTGCGGCGGCGACTCCTCCGCTTGGCCAAGCGCACGCCACTCGACGCCGGCTTCCTTCACACCGAAGTCGTCGCGAACGGTGGCGTTCAGCTCGAGTACCTCGGTCTCAAGAATGGCCAGGTCGCGGCCCAGCGTGCCGAGGTCGGGCCGGGGTGCGCCGTCGTCGGTCGCCTCGACATTCAACTGCCACGCCGCCGCACCGGCGAGATCGTGCTCGTCCCGCCACGTGAAGGCAAAATGCACCGCGCCACCCACCTCGTGCGTCGGGCTGGAAAAATGCTCATTGCGGATGCTCATCGGCTGGGGCACCTCGTCGATCGCCACCTGCGCCTCGTTGAGATCGCGAGAGACGCGGCCCCGGAACGACACCGTGCTGCCGCGCAACACCGGCAGGTAGGCCGCCTGCACCGTCTCGGTCTGCACCGGGTATTGCAGGTAATCCGGCAGCTCGATGCGGGCGTGCAACTCACGCATCGCCGGGCGCTGCACCGGGCGGATCGCGACCGGATGCCGCGCGTCGCCGACCTTCACCGTCAAGTCGCCCTCCTCGACCTGCCCGGGGATGGCGAAGCTGATATTCGTGCCGGTGATGTCGGCGCGGATCGGCTTGTTGTCGTTGAACCGGGCCGAGCCGGTGCCGGGCCGCCAAAACGAGCGGTATTCGACCGCNCCNCCCACGTCGAACGGCTCGCCCCGGGCCACCACCTTTTCACCGGGGAAACCGGCCAATTGCACAAGCGTGCGCCGCGGCTTGTCNGCCAACGGCAGGCCCCANCNCTNNAGCGCNTTCCANCCGGCNTCNGGNATNANCNNCCAGGCGACCGCCGCCACCCCGATCAACGCGGCGGCAACGATGGCCCGCCGCCGGGCCGGACGCGGATTGACGGTCTGCTTGAAATCCAGCTTCAACGCCTCGCCGGCGACCTGCCCGATCGCCGCCCGGTACAGCGACGGGGAGAAAACGGCCGGGCGCTTGGCCTCGTCGGCCAGTTCCACGATGCCGAGCAGCCGGTCGCCNAGCCGCCGGTACCGCCGCTGCACNAGCTTGGCCANGGCGCGCGTGTCGCGCCGGCGAAACACCCAGCGGACAAGCCACCACACCACCGAGCCAAGCGTAATGGCGATGCCGGCGGCGAGCAGGCCCAGTCGCAGCCAGCCCGGGCTGTCCCACAGGCGGTCGGAGAAAAACAGGACGAGATACGAGCCGAACAACCCGGCGGCGGCGAGGCAGAGCGCCATCGTGGTCTCCACGCGCAAAAGCCGTCGCCGCACCACGGCGAATTGCTGCTGCAACGCGTCGGGAATGGCTTCGCGGGAATGTGTTTCCTTGTGGCTCATGCCGGCCGATTGACGGCCGCGAAGTGTAGCCGCCCCCCGCCCCGACGCAATGCGGAATTGCCCGCCCTCCCGGGCCGCACCGGGGCGTTTAAAGAACTTGATGTTTTATAAAACCGGGGCGAACTTACTCTCTCAACCGGAGCATGGCTTATGCCTGAACACAAAATCCACTGCCCGAGTTGTGACCAACACCTCGCCGTGCCGGAGGAATTGGCCGGCCAAAAGATCGACTGCCCGGCCTGCAACCATCCGCTGACCATCCCCGACTTCGCACACACCTTCGACGAGCCGGAGGAGGAGCCGACCGGGGAGTCCCGGCAATCACCGGCACTGATCGCGGGCATCGTCGCCGGCGTGCTGCTCTTCGGCGGCTTGGGCGTGTACCTGCTGATGGGGCCGGGCGATTCCGCAAACGAGCCGGAAGTCGCAACACGGCCCGTAACCCAGACCATCCCGCCCAGCCCCGAACAACAACCGGGAGCGA
>NYYJ01000144.1 GCA_002686755.1 Verrucomicrobiales bacterium | reverse complement strand
TAGCGGGAGGTCGCCCTTGGCCCGCTGTACCCAGGCGATGTCCTCGATGTGCTGCGAGGCGCCCGGCTCCATCTTCCGCGCCAGTTCGAACTCCGCCAGCGCCTTGTCAAACTCGCCCAGCCCCCAGTAATGCAGGTAGCCCTTGGCCGTATGCACCATCGGTGCCTCCGGCGCCAACTCGACTGCCTTCGCCACGCTGGTTCTCGCAAGGGCCAGCCGTGCTTCGGTTCGGTCAATCCCCGACCAATGATAGCCCAGGTGGCACAGCGCGATGATCGCGTGGGCTTCCGCGAACTGGTCATCCAGCGCGACTACCTTCTTCGCGAGGGCGAGGTTGGTGTCAAGTTCCCGCTTGGCAATGTGCACGATGCCGCGCTGGAGCAGTACAAGGTATTGGTCGTACGCCTCCATGTTCTGGGTTGGCTTGCGGGCGATCCGCGCCTGCTCCTGCTGCGTCAAGTTGGCCTCGAGATAACCCGCAATATTCTTAGCCACAAGCGTCTGCACATCGAATACTTCGCTAAACTGCCCGTCGTACGTCTCCGACCAAAGATGCCGATCCTCCCGCGCATCGATCAACTGAACGACGATCCGAACCTGCTCCCCGGCGCGCTGCACCGAGCCCTCCAGTACATGAGCGACATTGAGCTTGGCGGCGATCTCCGGCGATGTTGGCCGGTTGTCACCCCTGTACGCCATGACCGACGTGCGGCTGATCACCTTCAACTCACCGATCTTCGAGAGCGTGGCAGTGATGACCTCGGTCAGCCCGTCGGCGAAATTCTGCTCCGCCTCGCCCTTGGCGAAATTATCAAATGGCAGCACGGCGATCGACTTCGGCGGGATGGCGCTCAAATCCACGCCGCCGCCTGGCCGGAGAAAAAACGCGGCGACCATCGCGAGTACGACCACCGCCACCGCGATGGGCAGCACAAGCGACCTGCGCTTGGCCAAGCGCCCCGGAAGATCGACCTTGCCGTGGCTAGCCCCCACCGGCAGGCCGTCGTTGGTGACACAATACACCTCGAACGCATCGTCTATTCCCTTGAACTTGGGAAAGCCGATGCTCTGCGTTGACAGGTCGGCATGGTGCGCGATATCGCGCTGCACCTTGTCGGACACCGCGATGCCGCCCGCCGGCGCGACCGTCTCGACGCGCGAAGCGATGTTCACGCCGCTGCCAAGCACGTCGTTCTCCGTCTGCACCACGTCGCCCTGGTGCACCCCAATGCGCAGCACGAGATTCCGGACACCCCGGACCCCCTTCTGGATGCGTATTGCACATTGAACCGCATCGTACGAACTGGGGAAACTCAGCAGCAGTCCGTCGCCCATCTCCTTGAGCCATTGGCCGCCGGACTCCTGCACGATCGGCTGGACGATCTGCTTCTGCATGGCAAGCAACTCGAGCGCCCTGACCTCGTCGCCCTCCGTCAGCTTGGAGAAGCCAACAATGTCGGTGAAAACGATGGCAGCAAGGCGGCGCTTGTGTTGTGGCGTGTCCACGGAAACAGTGCGAAAACCGTAGCCGCTTGCCTAATCGCTTGGAAGCAAAACCGGGCGCTGGCTTTCCGTGCGCCTTGCCAAGCGGGGGTGGGTTCCCGTAGGTTTCCGGCCGCTTTTGGGAATGAAGGTTTACATCAACGGCAAGTTTTACAGCGAGCAAAACGCGAAGGTGTCGGTGTTCGACCACGGGCTGCTTTACGGCGACGGCGTGTTCGAGGGCATCCGCGCGTATCACGGCCGCGTGTTCAAGCTGAAGGAGCACATCGACCGGCTGTTCTGCTCGGCCCGGGCGATCCTGCTCGATCTGCCGATGACGCACGCGGAGTTGATGGAGGCCACGATTGAGACCTGCCGCCGCAACAAGCTCAACGACGGCTACATCCGGCTGGTCGTCACGCGCGGTGCCGGCACGCTGGGCCTGAATCCCAACCGTTGCTCCAACCCGCAGGTGATCATCATCGCCGGGAAGATCCAGCTTTACCCGCCGAGTCTGTACAAAAAGGGCATGGAGATCGTTACGGTGGCGACGACGCGCAACCATCACAACGCGGTCAACCCAGCGATCAAGTCGCTCAACTACCTCAACAACATCCTGGCCAAGATCGAGGCGAACACAGCCGGGTACGAGGAGGCGATCATGCTCAACGCGGAGGGCTACGTGGCCGAGTGCACCGGCGACAACATTTTCATCCTCAAGGACGGGCAGATGTTCACCCCGCCGCTCTCGTCCGGCGCGCTTCACGGGATCACGCGCGGCACGGCGATCGACCTCGTGGCCGGGCTGGGCATCTCCACCGCCGAGCCGAACATGACCCGATACGACCTGTACAACGCGGACGAATGTTTCCTGACCGGCACCGGCGCGGAGATCGTGCCGGTGGTGAAGATCGACCAGCGGGTCATCGGCAACGGCAAACCGGGGCCGGTCACCAAGAAGGTGGTCAAGGCGTACCAGGAATTGACCAAGGTCTCCGGCGAGCCAATCGCCAAGCGCTGAGCCCGGCCCGCGTTGCCGCCTGGCCAAGCGCTTGGCCAAGCCGGTTTGGGGAGCATTTCGCCTGCTTCAGCCTTTTGGTCTGGCAGGTTTCGTGCTATGTTTTCNCCNGTTGTTGCACGGTCAAANCGNNTNTCCCNGCGCNANGNCNNCCANNATTGTCCGGACNAATGCTCTGCGATATTTGCAAGGAAAAGGAAGCGACGGTTCACNTGACCCANATGGTNGAGGGCAANACCAAGAAGATCGACCTGTGCGAGGNCTGCTCGAAGGCCAAGGGCGTGGACGATCCGGCCGGCTTCTCGCTGGCCGACCTGCTGCTGGGGCTCGGTGCCTCGCAGGAGATGGAGGAGTCGGACGCGACGAAGGAAAAGTGCCCCCAATGCGGCTTCAGCCAGGCGGATTTCAAGAAGACCGGCCGGCTCGGTTGCCCGGCTTGTTACAACCATTTCGAGGATGGGGTGGAGGGCCTGCTCAAGAGCATGCACAAGGGCACGCGCCACACCGGCAAGGCACCGGCAGTCTGGCAGCAGACGAAGGTTTACGTCGACCAACTCCACTCACTGCAGTCCAAGCTCGACAAGGCGGTGGCCAAGGAGGATTACGAAAAGGCGGCGCAGTTGCGCGATGAGATCTCCCGGGTGAAGTCGGAGTTCTCGGAAACGAACGTGGGCTGAACGATGAAGATTCAAGACATCCTTTCCATGCCGGCGGAGGCAGCCGGGCGCGAGGGGCCTTCCAACAAGATCGTCCTCTCCAGCCGCGTGCGACTGGCCCGCAACCTGGCCGCCTCGCCGTTCCCGGGCTGGGCGAAAAAATCGGTTCGCGTCGAGACCTTTACACATATCCGCGACAACGTGATGGAGGTGGAGCCGATGCGGGACGGCTTTCACGCCGGCATGGAGGATCTGTCCACGCTGGACAAGCAGATCCTCGTTGAACGCCACTTCATCAGCCGCGAACACGCCGCCAAGTCGGCCGGCAGCGGCATGGTGCTCAGCCACGACGAGGCCCTCTGCGTGATGATCAACGAGGAGGATCACCTCCGGATGCAGGCCCTGCTGCCCGGGCTGCAGGTCGACAGCGCCTGGCAAACGATCGATCGGCTCGACACCGCACTGGAGTCGGCCCTCGACTTTGCCTTCTGCAAGCGGCGCGGGTACCTGACCGCCTGCCCCACCAACCTCGGCACCGGCATCCGCGTAAGCGCGATGCTGCATCTGCCCGGGCTGGTGCTCGGCGAGCAGATCAATCAGATTATCCAGGCGGTCAACAAGCTTGGCCTGGCCGTGCGCGGCCTGCACGGCGAAGGCACCGAGGCGCTGGGCAACGTCTTTCAAGTCTCAAACCAGATGACCCTCGGCGAGACAGAGTCGGACATTGTCGAGCGGCTCAACAAGGTGCTGCTGCAGATCATCGACCACGAGGAGAACGCCCGGGCCAAGCTCCTCGAGAACAAGCCGAAGATGGTCTACAATCACATCGGCCGCGCGTATGGCATCCTGGCCAACTCCCACAGCATTTCCTCCAAGGAGACGATGAACCTGCTCTCCCTGTTCCGGCTTGGCATCGACCTTGGGCTTTTCCCCGGCAGCCGGGCCGCGTTGATCGAAGAGTTGTTCATCATCACCCAGCCGGCGCACCTGCAAAACGCCCGGGCCGGCAAGCTCTCTGCCGAGAAGCGAGACATCCTCCGCGCCAACCTCCTGCGGGATCGGCTGGTGAAAGTGAATCGCCCGGCCACGTCGGGACCGGGGAAACCAAAGGAAAATGGCGAATAAACCAAGCGCTTGGCCAAGAGCAACAGCGGCCATCCCGAAGCTGGACAAAGCGCCACGGGGCGGTCATGGTGGCAACGGTTTTTGGTATGAGTGACGAGTCAATGAACAATTTCACCCCGCGTGCCCAGCAGGTGCTGGCACTGGCGCGGAAGGAGGCCGACCGGTTCAACCACAGTTTCGTGGGCACCGAGCACCTGCTGCTGGGCCTGATCAACCTTGGCCAAGGGGTCGCCGTCAATGTGCTCCAGAAGATGGGGCTCGATCTGGAGACCGTGCGCCTTGAGGTCGAAAAACAGGTCGGCACCGGCCCGGACCAGAAACTGGCCGGCAACATCCCGTACACACCGCGCGTGAAGAAAGTGCTCGAGCTTTCGAAGAAGGAGGCCAAGGCGCTGCATCACACCTACGTCGGCACCGAGCACATCCTGCTGGGCCTGCTGCGCGAGGGCGAAGGCGTCGCCGCACGCGTGTTGAAAAATCTCGACATCGACATCGACCAGTGCCGCCAGGAAATCCTGCACGAACTGGATCCGAACTTCGAGGGCGACGACGGCGTCGCCGCCGGCGTGGAGGAAGAGGATTCCGGCGGCAACAAGAAACAGGTCAAGACGCCAGCGCTCAAGGCGTTCGGCCGCGACCTCACCGAGATCGCCAAGAAAGGCGAGATGGATCCGGTCATCGGCCGGGCCGACGAGATTGAGCGCGTCATTCAGGTGCTTTGCCGCCGTACGAAAAACAACCCGGTGCTGCTCGGCGAGGCCGGCGTTGGCAAGACCGCCATCGTCGAGGGCCTGGCGCAGGAAGTGACCAAAGGCAACGTGCCGGAGATTTTACGCGAAAAACGCGTCATCACGCTCGACCTCGCGTTGATGGTCGCCGGCACAAAGTACCGCGGCCAATTCGAGGAACGCATCAAGGCGGTAATGGACGAGATTCGCCGGGCAAAGAACGTCATCCTGTTCATCGACGAATTGCACACCATCGTCGGGGCCGGTTCCGCCGAAGGCACGATGGACGCCTCCAACATCATCAAGCCGGCCCTGAGCCGGGGCGAGATGCAGTGCGTCGGCGCCACCACCCTCAACGAATACCGCAAATACATCGAGAAAGACGCCGCCCTCGAGCGCCGCTTCCAGTCCGTCAAGGTCGAGCCGCCCTCCACCGAGGACGCCATCGACATCCTCAAGGGCCTGCGCCCCCGCTACGAGGATCACCACAAGATGAACCTGACCGATGACGCCGTCGCGGCCGCCGTCAAGCTGTCCGACCGTTACATCACCGGGCGTTTCCTGCCGGACAAGGCGATCGACATCATGGACGAGGCCGGCGCGCGCGCCCGCATCAAGGCCATGACCCGGCCACCCGAGGTCAAAAACCTCGAGGCCGCGATCGAGGAAACCCGCGCCAAGAAGGAGCAGGCCATCAAGGACCAAAAATTCGAGGAGGCCGCCTCCATGCGCGACGAGGAGAAGAAGGCCAAGGAAACACTCGAGAGCACCCTCGACGAGTGGAAGAAAAACAACGAGGACGCCCGCGTCGAGGTGGGCGAGGACGACATCCTGCACGTCGTGGCCAAGTGGACCGGCATCCCGCTCAAGCGGATGGAACAGGGCGACGTGCAGAAACTTCTCTCGATGGAGAAAGAAATCTCCAAGATCGTCATCGGCCAAAGTCTGGCCGTCGAGACGCTCTGCAAGGCGCTGCGCCGCAGCCGCGCCGACCTGAAGGATCCGGCACGACCGATCGGTGCCTTCATGATGCTCGGCCCGACCGGCGTCGGCAAGACGCTGCTGGCCAAGAGCCTCGCCGTGAACATGTTTGGCGATAGCAAGTCGCTCGTGCAGCTCGACATGTCGGAGTACATGGAGAAGTTTAACGTGTCGCGCCTCGTTGGCTCGCCCCCGGGCTATGTCGGCTACGAGGAGGGCGGCCAGTTGACCGAGAAGGTGCGCCGCAACCCGTACTCCGTCGTGCTGTTCGACGAGGTGGAGAAGGCCCACCCAGACGTAATGAATATGCTCCTCCAGATCCTCGAGGAGGGTAAGCTGACCGACAGCTTCGGCCGGCAGGTCGATTTCCGCAACACGATCATACTGCTCACCTCCAACGTCGGTGCCGAGCGCCTCAAGAAGGGAGCGACCATGGGCTTCACCGCCCCCGACGACGAGCAGGACTACGAGCGGATGAAGGAAAACCTCACCGAGGAGGCCAAGAAGGTGTTCCGGCCGGAATTCCTCAACCGGTTCGACGACATCGTCGTGTTCCGCTCGCTTGGCCGGGAGGATCTCACACAAATCCTGGACCTCGAACTGGCCAAGGTCGACAAACGCCTGGCCCAGCGCGACATCCACTTCGAGCTGGACGAGGCCGGCCGCGACCTGCTGCTCGACAAGGGCCACGACCCCACCTACGGCGCACGCCCCATGCGCCGGGCCGTCGAGAAATACCTCGAGGATCCGATGGCCGAGGAGATCATCCGCGGCGACCTTCGCGAGGGCGAAACCATCGGCATCTCCGCCAAGGACGACCAACTGGTCTTCACCCAGAAAAAGGCGGAAGCCAAGGGCGACGACGCCAAGGTCTCCGGCTAGGCCAAGTCGTGCGCTTGGCCAAGCGCGCGTGAACACCGGCCCGCTTGGCCAAGCGGCGTGTCGGATTTTGCGGACTCGCCACCGACCACTTGGATTGGTAAAACCGGCCTGACCGTTCATGGGCCGTTCCGCCGACAACCCACTGAAGGAGGCGCTCGCCGACTTGGGCAGCGTGACCGTCCTGTTCCTCGAGGCAGTGCGCTCCATCGCCGCCAAGCGCTTTCGTTTCCGCGACCTGGTGGAACAAATTCACTTCATCGGCGTCAAATCCCAATCAGTCGTCCTGCTCACCGGCGCGTTCACCGGTATGGTGATGTGCGCCCAGTTTTACATCCAGTTTCACAAGGTGAAGATGGACAGCGCCGTCATGTCGGTGGTCAGCGTGGCCATGGCCCGCGAACTGGGCGCGGTGCTGACGAGCCTGATGATCGCCGGCCGCGTCGGCGCCGCGATGGCTGCCCAACTTGGCACGATGAAGGTAACCGAGCAGATCGATGCCCTGCGCACCCTCGCCACCAGCCCGGTCGACTACCTCGTCTCCCCGAGGTTGCTGGCCATGTTTATTTCCCTGCCGCTGCTCACCGCCGAGGCCATCGCCATCAGCCTCGTTTCCGGCATGGTGGTGGCAGTATTCCTACTCGGTCTTGATCCCGTTTTCCTTTGGAGCAACGTGACATTTTACACTTGGTCGACAGACATCTGGATGGGGCTGATCAAGGCGTTCATATTCGCCGGTATCATTGCCACCATCGCCTGCCACAAGGGGATGCATTGCGGCCAGGGTGCCGAGGGCGTCGGTAAGGCGACAACCGAGGCAGTGGTCGCGGCCTCCATCACCATCCTCGTGTCCAACTTTTTCGTGACGCTCGTCCTGAACAAACTCCTCATTTACCAGGGATGATCGAGGTCTGCCAACTGCACAAGAGCTTCGGGCAGCAGCAGGTGCTGTGCGGGGTGGACCTGCAGATCGACGAGGGCGAATCGGTAGTCATCATCGGCGGCAGCGGCTGCGGCAAGAGCGTGCTGCTCCGGCACATTATCGGCCTCGTCCAGCCGGACGCGGGCGACGTGAAAATCGACGGCCAAGGCATCGCCGACCTTTCCGAGCGCGAACTCGTCACGGTGCGCCGCAAGTTCGGCATGCTCTTCCAGGGCTCGGCGTTGTTCGACTCATTGACCGTCGAGGAAAATGTCGGCTTCCTGCTCGACCGCGAGCAAACGATGTCCCCGTCGCAAATCCGCGAGACCGTCGCCGACGCTCTCGAGTTGGTCGACCTCGGCGGCACCCAGGCCAAGAAACCGGCCGAGCTCTCCGGTGGAATGAAGAAACGCGTCGGCCTGGCCCGGGCCATTGTCTACAAGCCGGAGATCATCCTTTACGACGAGCCCACCACCGGGCTGGACCCGGTCGTGGCCGACAGCATCGACCAGCTGGTCGTGAAGATGCGCGACCAACTCAACTGCACCTCGATCGTCGTCACGCACGACACGCGCAGCATGCGCCGCGTAGGCAACCGCGTGATGATGCTGCACCACGGCCGCATCCACGCCAACGGCACGCCGGAGGAGATCTTCAACTCCACCGACCCGGTCGTTCACAAGTTTGTCAACGGGATCGCCGATCCCAAGGATTTGGAGTTCTAATCATGAAAGCAAAAAAAGAATGGAAAGTCGGCCTGTTCCTGGCCATCGCGCTGGTGNTGGCNGCCGNGCTNGTCATCAACTTCTCCAAGGGCACCAACCCATTCACCGAGACCACCCTGCTGCACCTCAAGACCAAAAATGTCGACGGCCTCAAGCGAAACTCCGTCGTCCTCATGGCTGGCGTGCCGGTCGGCAGTATCAGCGCCATCCGCCTCAACACCGACACAGGCATCGTCACCCTCGACGCCAAAATCAAGGCCGAGTACAAAATCCGCCGCGACGCCAAGTTCTTCATAGAGACCGCCGGTTTTCTCGGCGACAAATACATCGGCGTCATCCCCGGCGACATCATTCCCGGTGATAACAAGCTCCCGGCGCTCAAGAACGGCGATGTGGTCATCTGCCAGGAATCGTTCGACCTCGTTCGTACCGCCCGCTCGGCAACTGATCTCATGGACGAACTCAAGACCGTCGCCTCGCAGATCACCAACATCGTGGAGCGCATAGACAGCAAGCTGCTCGACGAGCAGACCCTCACCAACCTCGCCGCCGGCCTAAGTAATCTGCGCGAAATTTCCGCCAAAGCCACCGACACCATCNCCAGCGTCGACCGCCTCATCACCACCAACACGCCGCCCATCCGGGACGCCGTCAACAACGTCGTCGCGTTTTCCGAGCAGCTCAAGTCCGCCGGCGGCAACATGCAGCAACTCGTCGCCACCAACCGCGTGGTCATCGACGAGTCGCTCGACAACATCCGCCAAACCACCGAGTCGCTGCGCAACCTCGTCGCCGCCGCCGAGCGGGGCGAAGGCCTTGCCGGCAAACTCTTTAGCGATCAGGAGCTTTCCCAAAACCTATCCGTGCTCTCGAGCAACCTCGTCGAGGTCAGCACCAAGCTCAACCAGGGCGGCCTCTGGGGCATCCTCTGGAAGGATAAAAAGAAAGACCCGGACGACGGCGAACCCAAAAAACTCAGGCCGGCCGGAGGCCGCAACCGCCGTTGATGTCCAAGCCGACGGATATTCGCGTCGCCGCCGCCGAGCTGTTTTTCCTGCCGGTCGAAACCCGCGTGCCGCTCAAGTTCGGCCCGGAAACCCTCACCCACGTCACCTGCGCCCGCGTGCGCCTCACCGTCCGCCTGGCCAACGGCAGTACCGCCACCGGCTGGGGCGAGACGCCGCTGAGTGTCCAATGGGTTTGGCCAAGCACCCTGCCGTACGAGTCGCGCCACAACGCGCTGAAGCAGTTCTGCATCCGCTTGGCCAAGGCGTGGGCGACGTTCGACGCAGCCGGCCACCCGCTGGAGCTGGGCCACGACTTCCAGCAAGCCGAACTGCCCAGGCTGCTCGACGCCTTCAACGCTGACTGCCCCGCCGGCGAGCCGATGCCGTGGCTGGCCGCACTCGTCTGCTGCTCGCCCTTCGACATCGCCCTGCACGACGCACTTGGCCAAGCGCTTGGCCGGCCGACCTACGAGACGTACACGCCCGAGTTTCTCAGTCGCGACCTTGGCCAGTTTCTCGAGGCGGCCGACGACTCTGCAGTTGAGTTTGCCGGCCGCTATCCCGCCGAGTTTCTCGATGCCAACCCGCCGCCCACTCTGCAGGCTTGGCACCTTGTCGGCGGGCTTGATCCGCTTGATGAAAGCGAACTGACCGGCGACGAGCCGGACGACGGCCACCCGGTGCTGCTCTCCGACTGGATCCGCACAGACGGCCTCACCTGCCTAAAGATCAAGCTGCGCGGCAACGACGCCGGGTGGGACTACGCCCGCTTGGCCAAGATCGGCGCGATCGCGATTGAGCATGGCGTGCTTTGGCTGACCGCCGATTTTAACTGCACCGTCACCGACCCCGCGTACGTCAATGAGATCCTCGATCGTCTTGCCGCGGAGCAGCCGCGCCTGTACGGCATGATCCTGTACGTCGAGCAGCCGTTCCCGTACGAACTGGAGTCAAACCGGATCGACGTCCACAGCGTCTCCGCGCGCAAGCCGCTGTTCCTCGACGAGAGCGCGCACGACTGGAAACTGATCCGGCTCGGGCGCGAGCTTGGCTGGACCGGTGTCGCGCTCAAGACCTGCAAGACGCAGACCGGCGCGATCCTCAGCGCCTGCTGGGCCAAGGCGCACGGCATGACGCTGATGGTGCAGGACCTGACCAACCCGATGCTGGCGCAGATTCCGCACGTGCAATTGGCCGCGCGAACCGGCACGATTATGGGCGTGGAGACAAACAGCATGCAGTTTTATCCCGACGCATCCGCGGCCGAGGCCAGGGTGCACCCCGGCATTTACCGACGGCGCAGCGGGCAGGTCGACCTGTCCACACTGACCGGCCCGGGCTTCGGCTATCGACTGGAGGAAATCGCCCGCGAGCTGCCGGAACCGGCGGCGGCGTTTGGAGAAGGCGCATGAGTAACGGGCGCAAAACGATCCTGATGATCGCCGGCGAAGCCAGCGGCGACCTGCTGGGCGCGGAGTTGATCGAGTCGATCCGCCGCCAGCCCGGCGGAGACGAGGTCGACTTCATCGGCGCCGGTGGCCCGAGGATGGAGGCCGCCTCCCTGCGCCCGGAGTTCGACCTGAGCGAACACGCCGTCGTCGGCATCTGGGAGGTGCTGAAAAATTATTTCAAGTTCCGCCGCCTGTTCCGGCACCTGCTCGAGCTCGCCACCCGCCGCGAGCCGGACGCCATCGTGCTGATCGACTACCCCGGCTTCAACCTGCGCTTCGCCAAGGCGATCCGCCGGTACAACGCGCAGGGAGACGGCGCGTTCCGCGAGTGGCAGCCGAAGATCATCTGCTACGTGTCGCCGCAGCTCTGGGCGTGGAAGGAGGGCCGCGTGTACCAGGTCGCGAAGGACATCGACCTGATGCTCTCCATCTTTCCGTTCGAGAAGGATTGGTACGCAGAGCGCGTGCCGTCGTTCGCGGTTGAGTTCGTCGGTCACCCGCTCGTCGACCGGTATCCGGCGGCCAAGCCGGCCGAAAAAACCGTGCCGCTTGACCCTGACCTGTTCACCGAGCAGCCGACCGTGCTGCTGCTGCCCGGGAGCCGGCGGCGCGAGATCGACAAGCACCTGCCAGTGATGCTCGAGGCGGCCGTGATCTTCTCCGAAAAAATCAAGACTCGCCTCCGCATGGTGCTGCCTAGGGAGGAGATGCTCGACCTGGCCAGACGGCACATCCCGACCGGCACCGAGATCGACCTGCAGACCGGCGGCTTGGCCAANGCGCTTGGCCAGGCGAGCCTCGCCATTGCCTCCTCCGGCACGGTGACGATGGAGTGCGCCTGGTTCCGGGTGCCAACCGTCGTGCTGTACAAGACCAGCCCGCTGACCCACGCGCTGGGCCGGGCGTTGCTCAAGGTGCCGTACCTCGCCATGCCCAACCTGCTCGCCGGGGAGGAACTGTTCCCCGAGTTCATCCAGTCAGCCGCCAACGCCGACAACCTCGCCGAGGCCAGCCTGCGCCTGCTGCGGGATAAGGCCGAGCGCACCCGCATCCTCGACGGCCTCGACCGGGTCGCCACCCGACTTGGCAAACCGGGCGCCGCCCCGCGCGCCGCCCAAGCCGTCCTCGCCATCCTTGAGTGACGCCCGTTCTCGACCGGGTGGACGGGGGTGGTTACATTCCGCGCGGTCATGGTTCAGTATCTTGATTTGTTGCGGCTGGTCTTAAGCGAGGGCCGGGCCAAGGGCGACCGCACCGGCACCGGCACGCTGTCGGTTTTCGGGGCACAGGCGCGGTTCCCGGTGGGCGACACCTTCCCGGTGCTCACGACGAAGAAACTACATTTGCGCTCGATCATCCACGAGTTGCTGTGGTTCCTGAAGGGCGACACGAACATCCAATACCTCAACGATAACGGCGTGTCGATCTGGGACGAGTGGGCCGACGAGAACGGCGATCTTGGCCGTGTGTATGGCGCACAATGGTGCGACTGGCGCACGCCGGACGGCGACTCGGTGAATCAGGTCGACCGGCTGATCGACGGGTTGAAGAATGATCCGGACAGCCGCCGGCACATCATCAGCGCGTGGAACGCCGGTGAACTGGACCAGATGGCTCTGACGCCGTGCCACGCGCTGGTGCAGTTCAACGTGTGCGACGGGGTGGTGAGCTGCCAGTTGTATCAACGCAGCGCGGATTTGTTTCTCGGTGTGCCGTTCAACATCGCGTCGTACTCACTGCTGCTGCGGATGGTCGCGCAGGTGTGCGATCTCCGGCCGGGCGAATTCATCCACACATTCGGCGATCTGCACCTGTACTCGAACCACCTCGACCAGGCCAGGCTGCAACTGGAGCGCGAGCCAAGGGCACTGCCGACGATGGCAATCAACCCGGAGGTGAAGGACATTCACGCATTCCGTTTCGACGACTTCGAGTTGCGGGATTACGATCCGCATCCGTCGATCAAGGCGCCGATCGCGGTCTGAACGATGTCCGCCCATCCCTTCAAGGCCATCGCCGCGATGTCGCTCAACCGGGTGATCGGGCGCGGCAACACGATCCCGTGGCATTTGCCGGAGGATTTCAAGTGGTTCAAGGAGACGACGATGGGCCACGTGCTGGCGATGGGGCGTAGGACTTACGAGTCGATCGGCCGGCCGCTCCCCGGGCGCGAGACCGTGGTGCTAACACGCAACCCCGGTTCCGTCACCGGCGTGCGGACGCTCGATAGCCTCGAGGCGCTTGGCCATGCGGAGGCGTACCGCGATCGCACGATCTTCATTTGCGGCGGGGCGCAGATTTATGGCCAGGCGCTTGGCCAATGCGCCGACCTGTACCTCACGTGGGTCAAGCGCGAGGTGGAGGGCGACGCCTTTTTCCCGGAGTTCGAGCCGATGTTCGACGGCGGGGAGACGCTCCGCGAGTCGGCCGACTTCGACATCGTCCATTACCGCCGGCTTGGCCAAGCGGGCGGCGATTGACTTGGCCTTGGCCAACCGGTAACTTTTGTGCGGAATGTTAGCAACCGGAACCCAGTCGATCCCGCTTCCGGACGCCCCCATCGCTCAGGAGACCACCGCCGATTGGCAGGAGATTGCCGTAACGGTGATGCCGTTCCTGAACGGGGTGCAGCAGCAGTTGGCCGGTCAGGTCGCGGCGTTTGACCCCGAGATCGCGCCGTTTGCCGAGTACGCGCTGGCCAACCAGGGAAAACAGCTTCGTGCCGCGCTGACCGGCCTGGCGGCAAACAGCGTCGNTGGCTGGAATGACGCCACGGTCAAGGCGGCGGTCATCATCGAGATGGTGCACCTGGCCACGCTGCTGCACGACGACATCATGGACGGTGCCGAGTTGCGGCGCAGCCGCCCGACACTCGCCCGCAAGTGGGACAACACCACGGCGGTGCTCGTCGGCGACTGCCTATTCGCGAACGCGCTTCGGCTGGCGGCGGAGTTTCCGTCCACCGATGTCTGCCGCGCCGTCTCCACCGCCACCCGAACAGTCTGCTCCGGGGAGATTCTGCAGAACAAACAGCAGGGCAACCTCGCGCTTGGCCAGACGGACTATTTCAAGATGCTCCGGATGAAGACCGGCGAGTTGTTTGCGCTCGCCTGCGAGCTGGGCGGCTCGCTGGCCGGGGGCAATCCGGATGAGACGCAGGCGCTGCGCGAATACGGCATGGCGCTGGGCACGGCCTATCAGNTTTACGACGACTGCCTCGACCTGTTCGGCTCCGAGGCCGACGCCGGCAAGTCGCTTGGCACCGACATCGCCGGCGGCAAAGCGACTCTCCCGGTAATCCTGCTGTGCGAGCAAGCCGGCCCGGACATTCAGGCCCAACTCAACCAGATGATCCAACGCTGGGACGATGCTGAATTGAACATCCTGCGCGGCTGGCTGTCGGAATTCAATGCATTGGAACAATCCCAGTCCAAACTGGAATCNTGNCTTGATGACGCCCGCAACGCGCTGGAGGCGTTGCATGAATCCGCCCACCGTGACGCCCTGCTCGAGTTGACCCGCTTTTTGGCGCAACAATCGGCTGGGCTGGGNGTTGGTTGAATACCGGGTCAACCCAGATGCTGGAAACCCCTTCCATCGTTTCCCCGGCCAAAGGTGGCGAGACCATGCCGGAATGGAATGAGCAGGAGCACGTGAGCCGCGCCCGCGAAGGCGACATGGAGGCTTGCGATGCGCTCGTCCGGCAGTATCAGGAGCGCATCTACGCCACCATTTACCACATGACCTCAANCCACGAGGACGCCGCCGACCTGGCGCAGGAAACCTTCATCAAGGCCTTCCGCAAAATACAAAAATTCAAGGGTGACTCCGCATTCTTCACCTGGCTTTACCGCATCGCTGTCAACAACACGATCAACTTCCTGCGCTCGAAACGCCGGCGCGTGATCCTGAGCATCAACCAGATGGACGAGGAATGGGACAGTGGCGAGGAACTGCTCGGCCTCGTCTCCAAGGACACCCCGCAGCGGGACATCGACCGGCATGAACTTCAGGGAATCTTGAACGCCGCCATGCAGAAACTGTCTTCAAACCACAGGCTCGTGGTCACGCTGCACGACGTGCAGGGACTGCCGCACGAGCAAATCGGCGAAATCATGGACTGCAACACCAACACCGTCCGCACCCGGCTGCATTACGCTCGCAAGCAACTGCAGGCCCACCTCTCCGACTACCTGAAAACGTGACCAACCCCGACCCAACCGAGTTTGACAGGCTGCAGAAACTGCTGGCCTCGAAGAAGGATGAAAAACCGGAGGCCGGTTTCTTCGACCGATTCTCCGACCAGGTGCTGACACGCCTCGAGGAGCCCGCGCCCAAGCCGACCCTGTGGGAACGGCTCAACGACCAGGTCGACCCCTTCCGGGCGGCGGCAGCGATCTTCGCCGTGGTCATCGGCGCGGGCGTCTGGTACGGCCTCAGCGAAGGTTCCCACCTCGCCGAGAGCGGGCCGACACCGCTTGGCCAAGCCGAGGTCACCGCAGAGGAACCGCTTGGCCAAGCGCAGGACGCGCTGGCCGGCAGCGGCCTGCCGCTGAACAAAAGCGAAGCCGAGCCGCCGCGCATCCTCATGAACCCCGGCTCAGGGCTGGCCACCCGGCCAGCCAAGGTGAACCCCACCCTCCTCCGCAGCCGGCCCGCCTCCAACACCGTCCACACGCCGAAATAAAAAAGGCAGCCGAACCCGGCCGCCTTCCATGATTCATTCGTGGGTGTGATTAGTAACGGGTGAAGACAAACACATCCCTCCCGGATTGGACATGCAGTCGGCCCTTGACGATGGTGGCCTTTAGCTTGCCGGACCGCAGGGGCCAAGCGGCTCTCATCGCGCCGCTGAGAATCTCAGCTTCCTTGCTCAGGTCGACCTTGGCCGGCTTGACGGTGACGCGGAACAGAATGCCGGAGCCTTCCCAACTGCCGGAGCCAATCCGCATGGTGTCGCCACGGGACATGCTTCGGCCGAGTTCCCGGGGAATCCAGACGGGATTCTTGGCCTGAATCCACGCCAGCATTC
>NYYJ01000143.1 GCA_002686755.1 Verrucomicrobiales bacterium | reverse complement strand
CGGGACGCCGCATACACCGACGCCGCGCTGGCCTTGTGCACGGACAAAATCAAGAACCTCAACGACATCGCCGGCTACATCGGGTTTTTCTTTCGCGACACGGTGGAGGCCGACGCCGAAGCGGCAGCGCAGGCGTTGACGCCGGAGAACAAGCCGCACCTGGCCGCGCTGCGCGAGGCGTACGCCGACCTGGTCCAGTTCAACGCCGACTCGTTGATGGAGTCGCTCAAGGCGACTGCCGCCACCCGCGAGGTGAAAAACAAGGTGCTCGTCATGCCGGCCCGCGTGGCCTGCACCGGCAGCAAGGTTGGCCCAAGTTTGTACCACCTGATGGAGCTGCTTGGCCAAGCGGAGGTGTTGAAGCGGTTTGACGCGGCGCTGACTGCAATGTAACTCTCGTTGGCCGGGGCAGCGGGGATTTTGGGCCAATTTTGAACAATTCACCCCGCCCCGCTGACTGTTCCGTTGGCCAAGCAGCAACCGCGCTTGGCCAAGCGAGCCTGAATCAATGATCGTTTTAACGACAATTTACGTGATCGTCGCCGTGCTGCTGCTGTTCGGCGCGGCGATCTTTGTGCATGAGTGGGGCCACTTTTACGTCGCGCGCAAATGCGGGATGAAGGTGGAGGAATTCGCGATCGGCTTCGGCAAAATCCTGTGGAAGCGGGAGAAGGACGGCATCCTCTACACCGTCCGCATGATCCCGGCCGGCGGCTTTGTGAAACTCCCGCAGATGCTCACCAGCGAGGCGCTCGAGGGCAAAAGCGAAGAAGAGGAGGAGGAAGCCGAGCCTCTCCCGGATATTTCGCCGTGGGCCAAGATCGCCGTGGCCGTCGCCGGCCCGATCATGAATGTCGTCTTCGCGTTCGTGCTGGCGGGCATCATCTATTTCGTCGGCCTGCCGGAAATGATCACGCCGCCCGTGGTCGGCAACCTGAGCGAGGAATCGACGGAATACTCACTCGGCATTCGCGAAGGCGACATCGTCACCAAGATCGGCGACGAGCCGATCGCTTCATGGGAGGAAGCTTACAAACTGACCGCCCTGTCACTGACGAATCGTTTCGCAGTAACGTTTCAGCGGGATCGCGACGAGTACACCCGCATACTGACGGCCACCCCGATCAGCGAGGAAATTCCAATCAGGACGCTCGATATACCGTCGAAATATCCGCCGATCGTCGGAAAGGTGCTCGTTGGCCAGGCTGCCTCGGAAGCGGGTCTTAAAAAGGATGACAAAATCATCTCACTCAGCGGCATCCCTATCGGCGGCCAGAGTCAGTTGATTGATGAGTTGCAAAAGAACGGCGGCAAAGCAACGGAGATCGTCGTGAACCGAGGTGGGGAAAATATCCTGCTCCCGATCACACCGCGGATGATTGAGGGCAAGGTGATGATTGGAGTGCAGTTTGGACGCGGGCCACGGGTTTACATCGAGCGCCACCCCGGCCCGACGCCGTTGGAGAACATTTCGGAGGTCGGCTCGCTTATGTGGCGGACGCTGTACGCGCTGTTTCACAAGGAACAAACCGGGGTCGGCGTCAGCGATCTAAGTGGGCCGGTTGGTATTCTCGCGATGCTTGGTGCCATGGTGAAAACTGACTATCGGCTTGCCCTGAATTTCCTCGTCCTGCTCAACGTGAACCTCGCCATTCTGAATATGCTGCCAATCCCGGTGCTGGACGGTGGCCACACGATCATGGGCCTGATCGAGGGCATTTTCCGCCGCAAAATCCCCGCAAAAATCCAGGAATGGGCCACCACCGGCTTCGCTGTCGCGCTTATTTCTCTCATGCTCTACGTGACGTTTCACGACGTCGTCATGCGGCGTGGCATCTTCGTTGATATGTTCAACAGCGAAACCGAGGTTCAGGAATCAACTGACACCTCTCCGGGCACCAGCGAATAACCACCGCGATGGATTACTGTGCCTCACCGTATCGCCATGCGCGCCGCGACACGCGCCCGGTGGTCATCGGTGATCCGGAAAACGGCGGTGTCATCGTCGGGGGCTCCGAGCCGATCGTTCGGCAATCGATGATCACGTGCAGCACGCTCGACACGGAGGCCAGTATCGAGCAGTCGATGGCACTGGTCGATGCCGGCTGCCAGATCGTCCGCATCACCGCTCAGACCAAGCGTTACGCCGCCAACCTTGAGCATATCGTTGCCGGCATTCGTGCCCGTGGCTCGAATGTGCCGGTGGTGGCGGACATTCACTTCAAGCCGGACGCCGCAATGGAGGCGGTGAAGTGGTGCGAGATGGTGCGCGTCAATCCAGGCAACTATGCCGACTCC
Organism: Verrucomicrobiales bacterium; assembly: GCA_002686755.1. Taxonomy (GTDB): domain Bacteria; phylum Verrucomicrobiota; class Verrucomicrobiia; order Limisphaerales; family UBA1096; genus UBA1096. Next base: position 8,065 of record NYYJ01000143.1, on the reverse strand, counting down.
AAAAAGTTCGATGTCCGCGAATACACCGACGAGGAATACGCCGCCGAGTTGGCCCGCATCGAGGAGGAGTTCGCACCGTTGGTCGAGGAATGCAAAACGCATAACCGCGCCCTCCGCATCGGCACCAACCACGGCTCGCTGAGCGACCGCATCATGAACCGCTACGGCGACACGCCGCTGGGCATGGTGGAGAGCGCGCTGGAGTTTGCCAGCATCGCGCGCGACCGCGACTTTCACAATTTCAAGTTCTCGATGAAGTCGAGCAACCCAAAGGTGATGATCGAGTGCTACCGACTCTTGGCCGCGCGCTTGGCCAAGCTCGGGCCGGACTGGAACTACCCGCTGCACCTTGGCGTGACCGAGGCGGGCGACGGGGAGGACGGACGAATCAAGAGCGCCATCGGTATCGGCTCGCTGCTGTGCGACGGCTTGGGCGACACGATTCGTGTTTCCCTCACCGAGGACTCACCAAACGAAATCGCGGTCTGCAACGACCTGATCGCGCAAATTCCCGAGCTGACCGATCCAACCGTCGACACGCCGGAAGTGCCCCTCTCGTACGATCCGTTCGATTTCGAACGCCGAGACACGCCGGAGATCTCGTTGGCCGACGGCGTTGCGTGTGGAGGCGAGCAAACCATTCGCGTAGTCGTGACGGAGGCCGCCTGGGCCAAGCTCGCCCCACGCATCCGTCCGGGCGACGACGTGAAGCCGGAGGCGATTTACGAGGAACTCAACGTACTGGAAGTCGATCCGCGCAAAGGGTTTACGGTCAATTGCGACACGCAACTAGTCACTGTGCAGGATGACATCGACCTGCCGGTGATCACTGCGTTTCGTCTACTCGCCGGCCGGCTCAAGGCGCTTGGCCAAGCGAACCCCATTTTGCTAAAGGACTGCCTGACATTCGGCGAAACACCGCTGGAGCCGAACGTAGCCCTGCTGCGTGCCGCGGTAACGATCGGTTCGCTGCTGTGCGATGGCATCGGCGATGCGATTCTCGTTCGGGGCGAGAGCGGGGCCGGGCAGTCACTGCGCTTGGCCTACAATATTTTGCAGGCGGCCGGATGTCGCTCGTTCAAGACTGACTACGTCGCCTGCCCAAGCTGCGGCCGCACGCTGTTCGATCTGCAGGAAGTCACCGCACGAATCAAGACGCGCACCGAGCATCTCAAGGGCGTGAAGATTGCCATCATGGGCTGCATCGTAAACGGCCCGGGCGAGATGGCCGATGCCGACTTCGGGTACGTCGGCGGTGCGCCGGGCAAGATCAACCTCTACGTCGGACGGACGCCGGTGCGCTTCAACATCCCCGAGGCCGAGGCAGTCGAAAGCCTTGTCGACCTGATCCACGAACACGGCAAGAGGGTCGAGCCCGCTGTCGAGCCGGTTCCCGCCTGATGACCAGCCACACCGCCAAGTTGACGCCCGGGCAGGCGGAGACACTGCGCGGAATCCTGGCCAAGCGCGACTTCGAGTCGGCCGAGGTGCCGCACGCGGTTTTCAGCTACAAGCGGCCCAAGCTTGCGGTCACATGGTACAAGAGTGGCAAACTTCTGATTCAGGGCAAGGGTACACAGGAATTTATCGAGTTCACCCTCGAGCCGGAGGTGCTTGGCCAAGCGACGCTCGGCTACGAGCTCGAGACGCAGCCGGAACAACTCGAGCCGCGCATTGGCGTCGATGAGAGCGGCAAAGGCGATTTTTTCGGGCCGCTGGTGGTCGCCGGTGTTTACGTCAACGAGCCGGTTGCCCGCGGGCTGGACAACTTGGGAGTGAAGGACTCCAAGGCCATCACGAGCGACAAAAAGATAGCCGCCTTGGCCAAGGGCATCCGCGGGACCCCCGGCTGCGTTTACTCCGTCGTGCCGATTGGCAACGCCACGTACAACCGGCTGCACCAATCGATGCGCAACGTGAACAAGATTCTCGCCTGGGGCCACGCGCGTGTGATCGAAAACCTGCTTGGCCAGCGCGACCGGATGAATCCCGCGCCGCTGCGAGCGGTCAGCGACCAATTCGCCCGCAGCAAGGCCACGGTCAAAAGTGCATTGATGGAGCACGGCCGCCAACTTGAGCTGGTGCAAATGCACAAGGCCGAGTCGGACATCGCGGTGGCGGCGGCATCGATTTTGGCGCGGGCTGTGTTCGTCGATCGCCTGGCCGCGCTTGGGCAGGAGTTCGACCTCGAGCTGCCCAAGGGCGCCTCGTCCAGGGTGGACGCCGCCGGTACGGCGTTCCTCAAGAAACACGGCATGGCCAAGCTGGGCCAAGCCGCCAAGCTCCACTTCCGCACCACCCAAAAAATCCAACCCCAGCTCGGCCAAGCGGAGTAATCAACCCCGGCCTTCGTCGGCGTCGATGTAGTCGAACATGCAGCGGATGTCGTCGCGATCCTGCAGGCCGGACTCGGCCTTGCGCTGGATGAGCCGCTCGAGCAGCGCGCCCTCGGTGCCGTAGCTCAACAGGTCGTCGCGCAACGCCGTCTTGGCCTCGTCGGCAACACGCACGTTGGCCTTGACCCAGTCGCAAACCTGCCCGTCGGTGATCGAGCCTTTGACGACGCCGACGAGCGTGTCCGGCGCGACGCCGCTGGCCTCGAACCACGCCAGGTCGAACCCCTTGTGCAGGTAGTTTGGCTGGTAGTCCTCGGGCAGTTGGCCGGCCTCGTGCAGGCGGATTTTGTCGACCAAGCGCGGCAGGTGCACCCAGCCGTCCATGGTCTCGTACGGGCTCCGTGGATAAATCGTGTCGGTCATGAAACTATTTCTCCGCCAACAAATGTTCGATGGCTTTCTCGACATCGGCGTTGGCTATGTCGCCCCAGCGCAGCTTGCCGTCACTGCCAATGATGTAATAATCTGGGTAACTGTTGACAGCGTAGGCACTAACCACTTTCCCATCTGCGTCGAGCGCAACCGGGTACTCGATCCCGTGCTGCTTTGCGGTCTGCTTCATTTTCTCGCCGCCGCGTGAAGCGCAGACGCCAATGATGACCACGCCCTTGTCGGCGTACTTTTTGCGCAGCTTGTTAGTCTTGGGGATGGAGGCAATACATGGACCGCACCATGTCGCCCAGAAATCGAGCACAACGATTTTGCCCTTGGTGTCCGGCGCCTTGCCGCCCTTGGTGTTCAGCCATTGGGTGAGTGCCAGCTTGGGCGCGGGCTTGCCGTGCAGCCCGGTGACAGTAGCTCGCTGTTTGCTGTTTTCCAGTCTGGGTTCCTCGGCGGACAGGCAAAGCGTAGTGCCGACGAGTAATAGTGATGTAATCGTGTATCCTACGTAGCGATTCTTCATGCCGCAGACCGTACTGCTTGGCCAAGCTCAGTCAAGCCAACCATGCCGGGCTGTTTCTGCTTTTGCCTTTGGCCAAGCGGGCTGGTAGGTTGCCGCGCCTGCCCGCCCGGGCGGTTTTCCAAGATGGAGTACAAAAAAACGTTGAATCTGCCGCAGACGGATTTCCCAATGCGAGCCGGCCTTGTGCAACGCGAGCCGGAGCGCTTGGCCAAGTGGTATACGGACGGCCTGTACGAGCAGATCCAGAAGCGGCGCGACGGCGCGGAGCGTTTTCTGCTGCACGACGGCCCGCCGTTTGCCAACGGAGATGTGCATATCGGCACGGCGCTGAACAAGATTCTCAAGGACTTCATTCTCAAGTACCAGACGCTGCGCGGCAAGCACGTGCCGTACGTGCCGGGCTGGGACTGCCACGGATTGCCGATCGAGTTCAAGGTCACGCAACAAATGCGCAAGGACGGCAACACCGACGCCACACCGGTAGCCATCCGCAAGGCGTGCGAGGAGTACGCGCTGGGCTTCATCGACACACAGCGCGAGCAGTTCAAGCGGCTCGGTGTGCTCGGTGAATGGGATAAGCCATACCTAACGCTGGATCCCGCCTACGAGGCGGAGGAGTTGCGGCTGTTTGCCGACCTTGTCGAGAAGGGATTTGTTTATCGCGGCAAGAAACCGGTTTACTGGAGCATCCCGTGCCGCACGGCGCTGGCCGAGGCGGAAGTCGAATATCAGGATCACGTCAGCCAAAGCGTGTACGTTAAATTCCCGATCGTGGGTGAGACCAACATGCACCTGTTGATCTGGACCACCACACCGTGGACGCTGCCGGCCAACCTCGCCGTCGCCTACAATTCACGGTTCGACTACCAGTTGATTCGCGTTGGCGAGGAGGCGCTGCTTGTCAGCGTGCCGCTGCTTGACGCGGTCGTCGAGAAATGCGGCTGGGCGGGAGACTTCGAGATTTTGCGCACGGTGCAGGGCGATCAACTCGCCGAGATGGAGTACCACCACCCGTTCTGCAACCGCACCGGCAAGCTGTTCGCCGGTGACATGTTTGTGGACGACAGCGCCGGCACCGGGCTGGTGCACGTTGCGCCGGGCCATGGCCAGGACGACTACAACCTTGGCCGCACTAACGGTCTGCCGATCTACTCGCCGGTGGATGACACCGGCTGCCTCACCCGTACGGCCGACCTGCCGGAGGAACAGCAGATTTCCGATGAGCTGGTCGGCAAACAGATTCTCGAGCGCAAAGGCAAGTGCGAGGCCAACGACGCCGTCATCGAGGTGCTCAAGGTCGGTGACAAGCTGGCGTTCGAGGAACGGTACGAGCACAGCTACCCGCACTGCTGGCGCAGCAAGACGCCGGTAATCTTCCGCGCGATGGACCAGTGGTTCGTCAACATCGACCACGACGGGTTCCGCGACAAGGCGCTCGCCGCCATCGACGGTGTCAACTGGGTGCCCGGCTGGGGGCGCAACCGGATCGAGGGCGCGGTACAGTCGCGGCCGGACTGGTGCATCTCGCGGCAGCGCTCGTGGGGCGTGCCGATCCCGGCGTTTTACGACGCACAGGGCGAGCCGATCCTCGACGCGCGCATCGTCCGCAACACCGCCGACCTCGTGCAGGAACACGGCTCCAACGTCTGGTTCGAGCGAGAGCTGGCCGACCTGTGGGATGCGGTCAAGCCGGCCGACTGGGACGGCGCCGAGGCAATCGGCAAATCCACCGACACGCTCGATGTCTGGATCGATTCCGGATCGTCATCGCGTGCCGTACTGATGCAGCGCGACGAACTGGGCCGCCCAGGCGCCGAGGCCGGCACACACGGCGCATGGCAGGCCGACTACTACCTCGAGGGCAGCGACCAGCATCGCGGTTGGTTCCAGTCGTCACTGCTCCTGTCGCTGGCCGGCAACGGCGTCGCGCCGTACCGCAACGTGTTGACGCACGGCTTCATGGTCGACGCCGACCGCGAAAAAATCTCCAAGAGCAAACAGGCCGGCGGTTACTCCAAGCCGCAGACTGCCGAGGCGTACATCGGCAACTACGGCGCGGACATCGTCCGGCTGTGGGTGACGTCACAGGATTTCCGAAATGACATCACCGTCAGCGAGGAGCGCATCAAGAAAGTGGCCGAGGCGTACCGCGGCATCCGCAACGCCCTCCGCTATCAGCTCAGTAACCTGTACGATTTCGACCCCGCGCAACACACGGTTCCCGACGACGAGTTGACCGGGCTCGACCGCTGGATACTCGACGCCTTTGCCAGGCTCGACGCCGACGTACGTGCAGCGTTCGACAAGTGCGAGTTTCACACCGCCTACCAGCGAATCACCCAGTTCGTCGCCGTCGAACTGTCGGCCGTGTATCACGACACCGTGAAAGATCGCCTCTACACCTCGCCGGCCAATTCGCCACGCCGTCGTTCGACGCAAACTGCCCTTTACCGGCTTGTGCAGGGCTTCGCCAAGATGCTTTCGCCGATGCTCGTCTTCACCGCCGACGAGGCGTGGGAGGCCATCCCGCACCTCAGCGCCGGCAGCGTGCACCTGGCTGACTGGGAGCCATTTGAGTTTGGTATCAGCGCAGAGGAAACCGCCAACTGGGAGACGATGTTTGCCATTCGCGAACGCGCCCTTCCGGTGCTGGAGGAGGCGCGCCAGGCCAAGCGGATCGGAAAAAGCCTCGAGGCTTGCGTCACCCTCACCGGCACCGGCCGTGAACTCGAGATTGGCCAAGCGCATGGGGAGGATTTGCGCGAGCTGATCAACGTCTCGCAACTCGCACTCGAGCCCGGCGACGGCGAAGGCGAGGAGTTGCAAGTCGCCGTCACCAACGCCGACGGCGAAAAATGCGAAAGGTGCTGGCGCTGGGAACCCACCGTCGGCTCGCACAACGACCACGCCACCCTCTGCATCCGCTGCGTTGAGGCGGTGAGTTAATTCTACTGCTTGGCCAAGTACGGCTAAAGGGTTTCGAGGTAGGCGATCAGGTCGCGGAGTTCATGCTTCGTCAAAATCGGCCCCATCGGCGGCATGACGGATGTGTTTGACTCGGTGATTTTCTTGACCGTATCCATTGCTATTTTTCTCGACTCTCCCTGCGGCGGAATCAATGTCAGTATCTGGTCGGTGCGGTCTCCCACACGACCGACGAGCGTCTCGCCGTTGGCCAGTTCAATCACCGTTACACCGAAGCCATTCGCGATCTCGGCGTTCGGGGCAACTAGTGACCGGAGCAGATAATTCTTGTCGACCCGTTTGCCGATGCCGGCCAGCTCCGGGCCGACTTGGTTTCCCTTGCCACCGCCGTCGTGGCAACGCACACACTGTGCAGCAACGTGGTTGTCGTATACATGTTTCCCTTTGACCACATCGCCGCCGGCGAGAGTAGCCCGATATTCTGCAATAGCATCCTGCGTAGGCTGGCCGGCCTCGTAGCGCTTGAGAAGCTGCTTCAGGTTCCCAGATCGCCGGGCCTTGGCTGCGGTCACAACATCCAGCTCCAGTGCCTTGGGGAGTTTGCCATCAAGGAGTAAAGCAAATGCCTTGTTCAAAACTTCATTGCCCCTGTCGCTCGTGTCTTCGCCGAGGCGAGAAAGGAACACCTGTTGTGCCGGTTCACTAAGTTTGCTCCATCCTTCGTACAATTGTTCCGCAAACTGCCCGGGCTCAACCTCGGCAAGTTTGTGGATAGCCGTCACCTGAATTTGCGGTTCTTTGTTTTTTGTAAGGTCAAGCAGCGAACGGGTAACCGCTTCTTCGCCTTTGCCCTCGATCGACTGGACAGCCTGAACCCTCGCCGCCAGCTCCTGTGAATCGGACTGTGCAATGACTAGCAGAGGTCCGGCACCAAGTTTGATTTGTAGTCGTTCACAAAGCCGGATGAGTTCGGCGAGTACTTCCCCATCGGACGCTTTGAAAAGTTTTTGAAGGTTCGCCTCCACTAGGCGCCTGGCCAACCCGTCGTCGCGCTTGGAGAGTACGCGTACCCGGCCCTCGACCCGGTCGACAAACGGTCGACGGTTCCAGTCCCGCAGGCAAAGCAGTGCCTCGGAGCGCATGGCGTCCGATTTGGTGGTGTCCAGAGCGTAGTCGACCAGTCGCTCCACGTTTTCTGGTCGACCGACGCGGAGATTTGCACTGAGGAGTCTGCGCGTGATCGCCTCCGGTTCGTTGCTGCTATCGGACAACAGATTCGCCAACGCCGGCAGGGCCTCAAGGATCGATTCGTCGTCGTGGATCGCGCTGACGGCCTCGCGCAACACCCACTCGCTTTCGTCGTTCAAGAATGCCTTGGCGCCGGTGTGTCTCAGCCGGCGCAGGGTAACCACCGCAGCTGAACGCACGGCGGCTGAATCGTGGCTGTTCAACGCGGCCAACTGTTCCGGATGCGCACCTCCTGCCAGACCCATGATGGCCGCGTGACGGATGTAGGCGTCGCTGTCGTTGTTGCGCTCGAGGAGTGCAACCAGGTGAGAGGTCGTGTTGTTGTTGTTGCCCACTTGGCCAAGCGCCATTGCGGCATGGAATTGTACCCGAGCACTCTCATCGTGAAGCAGGTCTACCAAGAGAGGAGCCGCGGCTTTCAATGCGCGTGTGCCGGCCAACTTGGCCGCTTGGGCACGAATCTCGGGATCTTTGTCTGCAAATGGCAACCGCTTGACCAAGCGCTTATCGCGTTGGTTGTCTGGGGCCAGCTGACCAAGGCCCCACATCGCGTGCACGCGTGCGAGCCGGTCGCCCTTGGGATTGGTTGCCA
>NYYJ01000142.1 GCA_002686755.1 Verrucomicrobiales bacterium | reverse complement strand
CCGGATCCAGTTTGGTCTCGCCATCCTTGATGACGAACGACATCAGCGGCATCGGGTTGGCGCCCTGGCTCCCGGCGGCCGGGCTGGCCTCGGCCACCTCCGGCATCGAGCTGGGCGCGATGCTGTAAATGCCAAAGTTATCGATGCCCCAGTACCAGCTGTAGGTGCCGCTCTTGGCCAGGCGGAAACGGACTGTCTTCTGCCCGTCCGCCTCCGGAAGCCGGAACAGCTCGTACCGCTTCGACTCGGTTTGGTTGTCGTTGATCCGGCCGCTGATGTACGGGGCCAGTTCCTCTGAAATCTCCGCGCCGATGTAGGCGCCGTAATAGCCGCCGACTTCCTCGAACGTGTCCGGGTCGTAGCCGATCGCGATGTCGCCGTGCTCGTTCTCCAGCGTGGCGAACACGTCCACGTTCCCGTCGTCGTCACGGACGATGTCGTCGCGGTCCATCATGTAAAGCACCGGCAGCCAGGTTTCGCCGCCGTCGATCGAGTATTCGATCGAGCCGGAGCTGTCCTGGTTTTGCGCGTAATGGCTGTAAAACCCGAGGTGCACATCCTGGTGATTGCTCAGGTCGTAATCGTTCGTGTAAAGGAACGTGAGGAATTGACCGTTGCGCGAGGCTGAGTCGGCGACGAGCGCGTTGCCCACAAGCGCCTGCCGGGTGCCGTTCACGAAAATCGGCGGGGCAGGCTGGGTCGCTTTCTNCGCNGCGCTGCCGCTATTGCTCCAGCGGCTCATCGCGACATTCACCCAGCCCTCGTANTAGGCCGAGGTGAAGTCGTCCGGCTCCAGTTCGATGTTGAGTTCCTGCGANAGGTTGACGCCTTCCCAGCCTTCCGGCAGCTCGAACTCCTCGACGCTGTCGAAGTTCTCGAAATAGATCGGCTCTGGCATCTCGAGTACCAGATAGCTGGCGACATCAAAATCCACCATGACCGTTTCGCTGGTCACCGGGTCGCCGTCATCGGAGAATTCCAGCTTGAACTTGTGGCTCGAGCCGGCCTCGAACACGCCTTCGCCGGCAAAGGTGATCGTGCTGAACCCGTCCTCGCCGACGGTGACTTCCGCTTTCACATCTTGATTGTCCAGAGACAGCTTGACGCTGTCGGGGTTGAGCGACGTGCCGCCATTGCGGATGACCGCCGAGAAGGCGATCGCGGGGTCGGCGTTCTTGCTGCCATCCTCCGGGTCGGTCGATTCCAACTGCGGCGTGTCCGGTGCGGTCTTTTGAACCTTGAAAAGTGTCTCGGCGAAGATCGTGTAGCCGTCGTTCTCGAAGAACACCGCCTTGTAATCCCCCTCATCCGTCATGCCGCCGTCGAAGGTGACCGTGCCGGTCTCGATCCCCTCGTTCCCGGCCTTCGTTCCGTCCACGTAAAACCAAGCCAGGCTGCCGACCGCGCCCGGCACCATGTCGACCTTGTACAGCCCCACCCAATCCTTCGGGTTGCCTGGGCCAAGCAGGTAATCCACCGTGATGGCCTCGCCGGGAGTGTACGACGCCTTGTCCGTCTGGACGCCCGGCCCAACGTCGCCAACGGCGAACGTCGTCTTGGCCAACAGTGTGTAGCTGTCGTTCTCGAAGAGTCGCGCCTCGTAATACCCCTCGTCTGTCATCCCGTCGGGGAAGGTCAACTCACCGTCGGCGAGGCCCTCTCCGCTTGTCTCGGAGCCGTTGACGTAAAACCACGCGAGCGAGCCGACATCGCCCGCAATCATGTCCCGCTTGTATAGCCCAACCCAGTCCTTCGGGTTGCTGGGGCCGTCGCTGAATGTGACGATGATTTCCTCGCCCGAATCGTAGGTGCTGTAGTCGGTGCTGATTTCCTGCCCAAGCGCGGCCCAATTCGGCACAGTCAAGAGGCTGGCCACGAGGAGCCATCGAGTCTTTAACATTTGTTTCATTTTTTGTTGGTTGGTTTTAAGCAACTCCGACAAGGAATCCCATTGTCGCGTCGTCTTGTCGCGTCGTCCGGAGAGTGTCAGGAATCGGCATAAAATCATGAATAGCCTTTTTTAGCGGCAGTAAAACGGCTTAAAAATCAATGTTGACCGCCAGAAATGTCCAAGCATGTCCAAGCCGGGTCCGCTTGGCCAAGCGGCTTTCACACTTGCCAACGAGGCGGCGTCCCGGTAGTGCTGTCCAAGCATGTCCAAGCAGGGGGCGGCAGACTGGGTCGGAACCGGCGAGGCAGCCGCTGATCAGCGGCTGGAACCGGNTTATTGGCGTACGCGTGTTTTTCGAAACAGCTACGTCCGCGACGGCAAACTGCACCGGGTGCGTGGTTGGTCGGCCAAGATTCAGTATCAAGGGGTGCGCCGGACGATCTCACTTGGCTCGGTGGATCAGGATGTCGCGGCGGAAAAGGCGGCTGGCCTGTTTGCGCAGATTCAACAGCGAGGCTGGCCGGCGCTTGGCCAAGGCAGCCGGCCAAGCATGGTCACGTTGCCGGAAGGGGGCGATGCCCGCGAGTCGGTCGATTACTGGCGGCTGCGCCTGGTACAGCGAAAATATCGGTCCGAGCCGGATGCCATGGCGGAGTATTCCTGCCGTGTTGAGCACGACGGNACNGGCGGTTATTTCCCGCTCGGCACGCTCAACGAGGCGCAGGCCGCGGAGCGGGCGCTGGAGATTTTCCACTGTGTGGCCGAGGCAGGCTGGGAGGAAGCGGCGGCACGGTATCGGCGCGAACTAACGCTGGCATTGTTCTGGTCTGGCAGCCCGTTTTGCAGCACCTACACGACGATTCTCACCCGCCTCGCCCGGGCCAGGCGCTTGGCCAAGCCGGAGGCGGCGGACACAGTCCCGGTGAATGTTTTCGTGGTGGAACCGGACGCGACGGTGGGCGCGACCCTGCGGGAGTTGGTCGGCCGGACGCCGGGCTTCGACTGTCGAGGCGTGTATGAGGATGTCGGCTCGCTGCACTCTCTTGGCCAAGCGGACGAGCCGGGGCTGCTACTGGTCAACCGCGGCCTGCCGGGGTTCTCCGGCGAGGAACTGGATGCCCGTTTCAAGCAGCGGTTTCCGGACTGCCCGGTGGTGCCGTTCGCCACCTTCGAGGACAGCGAACAGTTGTTCAACTCCACCGCCGGCAGTCTGCACGGCTATTTCCTGCACCGCACGCCGCCGGGCCGGGTGCTNCATCTGCTGGAGGAGACCGCCGGTGCNGGGACCAAGGGCAAGCCTCGGCCAATTGCCGCCAATCTGTCGCGCTTGGTGCGGCAATACTTCAAGAATCAGGTTGAGTTTCTGGCCGCTGAGCCGGGCGGCGACACCNTGCCGCACCTGACGCCGCGAGAGCATCAGGTGATGACCCATCTCAGCCGGGGCGCGCTGGACAAGGAGATCGCCGAGTTGCTCCGAATCAGCGTCTGGACGGTGCATAATCACCTCAAGAACATCTACGAAAAACTGGGGGTGCAAAACCGCACCGAGGCGGTCATGGAGTATTTGCAGAAGTGAAATGGNGGTGGATTCCCCCCAAAATTGGTTATTCGGNGTGCNGCCGTGCCGTGCGACCGTTTNNAAGGCGTTTGTCGCGCTGAAACGATGATTCCCCAATTGGCCCAGCTATTGACCCCGGAAGAGGTGCAGCGCATCCACGAGGCGTCGCTCGAGATTCTCGACCAAGTCGGCCTCGAGGTGAACAACCCCAAGGCGCGGGAGCGGTTCCGCGAACACGGCTGCCGGGTGGACGACGCGACCGAGCGGGTGACTTTCCCGCCTGCGGTGATTGGGGAATGNCTCAAGTCGATCCCGCCCAAGTTCACCTTTTATGCGCAGGANCCGGAGTTCGACCGNGTGGTGCCGGACCATGCGCCGCTGGTCATCACCGCCAGCTCGGCCCCGAACATCATCGACCCGGTCACCGGCAAGGAGCGGTTTTCCACCTCGGAGGACATCGCTCGCGTTGCCCGGCTGATCGACGGGTTGCCGGCAATCGACCTGTTTTCCGTCTCGGTGCTCGCCGCGGACGCGCCGGCCGGGCAATACAGCCTGTCGCGTTTTTACACCGCGCTGAAGCATTGCCGCAAACCGGTGCGCGGCAGCGGCGACCCGGGCGTCGATTGCGAGTCGATCCTGCAGTTGGCCTACGCCATCGCCGGCAGCGAGGCCGCCTACAAGGAGCGGCCGTTCATCACGCACCATTACTGCCCGGTCATCTCGCCGCTGAAGATGGACGAGAACTCGACCGAGTTACTGATGTTCTACACCGAGCAGGGGCTGCCGAGCCACTCGACGGTGGTGCCCAACGCCGGGCTCACCTCGCCCATGACGCTCGTCTCNACGCTTGCCCAGGGCAACGCGGAGTTTTTGGCGCTGGCCTCACTGATGCAGATGACAAAGCCCGGCACGCCGCTGCTTTACAGCTCGCTCTCGACGGTGGGCGACATGCGCTCGGGCGCTTATGCGCCGGGCGGCGTGGAGTGCGGCATGCTCAACATGGCCCACGCGCAGATGGCCGGCTATTACAACGTGCCGTGCAGCGGCTACATCGGTCTGACCAACTCGAAGCTCAACGACGCGCAGGCCGGCTACGAAAAGGCGCTCTCATGCATGGGCGGCATGCTCGGCGGGATGCACGTGCTGCAGTTCGCCGGGTTGATCGATGCACTGATGGCGTTCGACTACGGCATGGCGGTGGTGGACAATGAAATCGCGCAGATGCTCAAGCGCGTCGCCCGCGGCATGGAGTTTTCCGAGGACAACCTCGCGCTGGGCGAGATTGGCGAAGAGGGGCCGGGCGGCATGTTCGTCGCCACCGACCGCACGCTTGAGTTGATGACCTCCACCGCGCTGATGCCGGACGTGGCCGACCGCGACACCCGGCAGATCTGGACCGAGAACGGCGCGCTCGACACCTCAAGTCGCGCCTTGCAAAAAGCGCGCGAGATTTTGGCCGAGGACCGTAAGACTCTCTTCTCGGCCGAAGTCGAGGCGCGCATCCGGGGCCAGTTCGAAGGCATGGTCGCCGGCGATTTCACCATGCCGGAGGGGTGGTAATTCTATTGCTCGATGCCTGACAACGATTCCAACATGCCCGACTACGCGTCGATGAACCAACTGCTCTTCGAGGGCAAGGCGCCCGAGGTGCAGCGGTTGACCGAGGAGGCGATCGCCAACGGGCGCGACGTGCACGAGGTGCTCAACGACGGCCTGATCGCCGGCATGAACGTCGTCGGCGAGGACTTCAAGCGCAACCGCGTTTACCTCCCCGAGGTGGTGCTGGCGGCACGCGCGATGAAGGCCGGCATGACGGTTATTAACCCGTTGCTCACCGCCCAGCAGGGCGAGGGCGACTCGATGGGCACGCTGGTCATGGGCACGGTCAAGGGCGACCTGCATGACATCGGCAAAAACCTCGTGCTGATGATGGCCGAGGGCGCCGGCTTCAAGTGCGTCAACCTCGGCACCAACACCTCCGCGCCGGAGTTCATCGCCGCCGTCAAGGAACACAACGCCACCATCCTCGGCATGAGCGCCCTGCTGACCACCACGATGATCTACATGAAAACCGTCATCACCGAGATGGAGGCTGCCGGGTTGGGTCATGTGAAAATTTGCGTCGGCGGCGCGCCGGTAACCCAGTTATTTGCCGACGAGATCGGCGCCGACGGCTACGCCCCCGATGCCGCCACTGCGGTCGATTTGTTCAAAAGCATCGCCTCCGAAACCAAGGCCGCCGCGGCCGCCGGTTGACAGGGCCAAGCCGGGGAAGCAGGAAACGTGAGCGTCACCGTCCAGATTGATTCGCACCGGATCGAGTCCGATCCCGGCGCGACGCTGTTCGGCTTGGCCAAGCGGATGGACGTGCGGATTCCCACCTCCTGCTCCGGTAACGGCAACTGCCGCGAATGCCTCGTCGAGATCACCGGGGGCGGCGAATTGCTCAGCGGCCGCGCGTCGGAGGAGGATCATTTGCAGGGCGACTTTCGGCTCTCCTGCCGCGCTACCGTCGAGGCCGGCTCCGGGACGATCCGTTGCCAGACGCTGCAGCGCGGCTCGATTCGCATCGAGGAACACGGCGTCCGTTTGCCGTGCCTCGACGAGGCGCNGCCGCTTGGCCCGGCGGTGACGCGTGACGGCGACCGCGTGCGGCTAGATGGCGAGGAGATCGACCGCACGACTGGCCCGCTGCACGGCTTGGCCGTCGACCTAGGCACGACCACCGTGTCGATGCGCCTGGTCGATCTCGAGACCGGCCGCATCAAGGCCAGCCAGTCATTCGAGAACCCGCAACGCTTCGGCGGCAGCGACGTGCTGGCGCGGGTGAAATTTGACACCGACCACAAGGGCCGCCTGTTGCGCCGCACGCTTGCCGGTTACATGAGCCGGGCAATCGAGTCGTTCGGCGTGCCGGCCGGGAGCATTTACGAGGTGGTGCTGGTCGGCAACCCGGTGATGCGCGACCTCTTTTTCGGGCTGGACGTTTATCCGCTTGGCCAAATGCCGTATCGCTCCGTCACTGAGCAGGAATTTCGCGATGGCCAGCGCCCCGGCACCCACTTGGCCAAGCGCGGCAAACAGTCGCTGTTGCCGATCCATCCCGACGGCCGCGTTTACGCCCTGCCGCTGATCGGCTCACACGTCGGGGCGGACATGACGGCCTGCCTGCTGGCCACCGGCCTAGCCCGCGAGGAGCGCACCGTCGCGGTGATGGACATCGGCACCAACACCGAGCTGGTCATCGGCAACCGCCACAAGCTCCAGGCTGCCTCCTGCCCGGCCGGTCCGGCGTTCGAGGGGGGGCAGATCCAGTGCGGGATGCCGGCGCTCGACGGTGCGATCGAGCGGGTGCAACTCGAGCCGGAACAACGCTTAGGCGTGATCGGCGACGGGCGCCCCACCGGCCTTTGCGGCTCCGGCCTGATCGACCTGCTCGGCGAGTTGCGCCGTACCGAAAAGATCAACAGTTGCGGCCGCATGACCGACGACTCCGACCGGTTTTCGCTCGACGCCGAAAACAACGTCTACCTCACCGAGGAGGACATCAGTCAACTGGCCCAGGCCAAGGCCGCCAACGTCGCCGGGCTGCATCTGCTCCATCAAAATTACGGCATCGATTTTTCCGACCTCGACGTGTTTTACCTTGCCGGCGGATTCGCCCGGCACATCGACCTTGGGCACGCGCGCCGCATCGGTCTGATCCCCGACCTGCCGGACGAGCGGATTGTGCAGGTCGGCAATGCCGCGCTCGAGGGTGCGACGCTGGCGCTGCTCTCGGTGGCGGCCCGGGAGGAAGCCGATCAACTCGTCCGAAGCATCGAGCATGTCGAGTTGGAGACGTTCCCTGAATTCTTTCATTGCTTCGCCGATGGGGCGCAGTTTGAGCCGTTCCAATCCCGCGTCACGGAGGCCATCGTATGAGCGCCGAGCCGGTCACCGTCCCCGTTGCTGAATGGAAGCGACACCTCTGCACCCCTGCCGGCGAGCCGCTCAGCGACGATACCCAAGCCGGGGTCGAGCACGCGTTGGCCTGGGTGAACGCGCACGGCCGCCCGTGGAGTTATGTTACCGGGCCGATCGACTTGGCAACGGAGGGCGAGCGCATCCGCTTGGCCAACGGCACCCAATTCACCAGCCGCGCCTTGGCTGAAAAACTGCGGCTTGGCCAAGCGCGCTCCGCAGTGGCGGTGGCGTGCAGCGCCGGGCCAAGCGTGTCGGCAGAGATCCAGCGATTGTGGGGGGAGCAGCGGCCGGACGAGGCATTTTTCCTGAACGCCGCCGCCGCCGCAGCCACCGAGCAATTGCTGCTCCGCGTGCGAAAAACGATCTGCGATCAGGCGGAGCCAACCGGCTTGGCCGCGCTGTCGCACGAAAGCCCCGGTTACGACGGCTGGGCGCTGGGCGACCAGCGCACGCTGCTGGACTGGTTGGCCGCGCAGCCCGCTTGGCCAAGCGCGGCCAAGCTGCGATTACTCGAAAGCGGCATGCTCTCGCCAGAACATTCGCAGCTCGCGCTGTTCGGCCTCGGGCCAAGCGCGGTGGTGGAGGCGCTCGAGCCGGGCGCGATGCCGTGCGCCGGTTGCCGCATGAATCCCTGCTCGCACCGGCGCGCGCCGTTCGCCGCCGTCGCCCCGGCCCCGGCCGCTGCGGCTGCAAACGGGTACGCCTATCCGGACAAGGCGCTGCGCCGCTGGAGCCGCGAGCTGCTCACGGTCGAGTCGCGTGACGGGCAGTCCGTGCGGGCCACCTTCCGGCCCGACTGCAAAACGTGCAGCAACCTCGGCGTGCCGTTCGGGGTTGATTACTCGATCGAGCTGGGGCCGCGCCGGGACGGCTTTCCGATCCGCGAACTGGCCTGTCGGCCAAGCGATGCCGACTACCAGTCGATGTGCTCCTGCCTGGAGGATCCGGACGGCTTCCCGCGCGAGATGGTCGGCACGCCCGGCTTCACCGGCCAGCCGCTTGGCCAGGCGCTGGCGTGGAACCCGGTGGTCGAGCCGGCCGGCTGCCTCTGCCGCCAGCCCAGCCGCGACCACAAATGGAAGATCGCCCTGCAAACCGTTCATTACAATTTACACACCGATGAGTAACAAACTGTTGGACACCCTCAAGGAGCGCCCGCTGCTGGGCGACGGCGCCATGGGCACGCAGCTTCAGGAGGCCGGCCTCGAGAGCGGCGGCTGCGGTGAGGCGTGGAACCTCGACGAGCCGGATCGGGTTGAGACGATCCAGCGCCGCTACGTGGAGGCTGGTTCCGACTGCCTCATCACCAACACGTTTGGTGGCAGTCGCATTATGCTCGAGCGTCACATGGAAAACCCGGACGTTGTCGGCATCAACAAGGCCGCAGTCGAGGTGGCGCGGCGGGCGTTCGGCGGGCGGGACGGCTTCGTGCTGGGCGACATCGGGCCGTTCGGTGGGCTGATGGAACCGTATGGCGAGATCACCCGAGCGGAGGTCGATCGCGCCTTCGCCGAGCAGGCCCGGGCATTGGTCGAGGCCGGCGCCGACGCGATCATTGTCGAGACGCAGACGGTGCTCGATGAGGCCGGTGCCGCGATCGCCGCCGCCAAGGCCGCCGGCGCGCCGTGCGTGATCGCCTCCATGGCGTTTGACCTCACTCATGAAACCCGCGAGCTTCGTACTATGATGGGGACTGATCCGGATGAGGCGGCTGACTTTTTGGAGAAGGCCGGGGCGGATGTGCTCGGGCTCAATTGTGGCACCAATATCGACATGGCAAGTGCCAAGGCTGCCGTGAAGCGTTATCGAAATTGCTCCGCTCTGCCAATCATGGCTCAACCTAATGCCGGGCAGCCCGTCCTGCAGAATCTCAAGGTCATTTACAACCAGACCCCCGATGAAATGGCTTCTTATGCTGCGGATATTCTTGATGCCGGCGTCGCCATCCTCGGTGCCTGCTGCGGCAGTACGCCCGCGCACATCGACGGTTTGCGCGACCGGATGAACCAATTTATCGAGACACAAACCAACTCTGAATAATGGAAAAATTGATCGAGGAAAACCCGGCCGCCGCCGAGTGGCTGCCCGAAAACAAGCCGGACGGCTCCGGGATCGGTGCCAACTACGTGGACGCTTTTCTCAAGCCGCTCAACTGCGAACTGGAGGATGAAGTGCGCCTTGCCTGCAAACGCCGCGGGCTCAAGATCACCGTCAGCCTTGGCGATCGAAAGGGCGAGGCCATCCTGCGTCGCCTGGAACACGGCCCCGACGTCCGGGCCATCCTCCGCGCCGCGTTGACCGAGGCATTCACCCAGGCCGGCGCCAAGTGCGATCTCGCCGACGGCAACATCCGAGTGGAATATAATTAGACCGGCGTTCAACTCGTGAACTTTGCAACAAATCATACGGACGTTCACCCCCATCCGGCCTTCGGCCACCTTCTCCCTGGGGGAGGAGGAATCAAGTGGGATGCGACACCCTCTCCCAGCGGGAGAGGGCCGGGGAGAGGGAGAACGCGAACAATGATTTAACGGCTCAAATCGAAGCTGAATTAAACAGAATTTTTTTGATGAACATCTTTGTTTGTATCAGGCAGGTGCCGGACACCACGACGCGGATCAAGCTGCGCGAGGACGGCAATGGAATTGACGAGGCGGATATCCAGTGGATCATCTCGCCGCATGACGAACTCGCGATCGAGGAGGCGTTGCAACTTCGCGACCGCCAGCCCGGCTCGACGGTCACCGTGCTCTCGGCCGGGCCGGAGCGGGTCACCGACTCGCTGCGGATGGCGTTGGCCATGGGGGCCGACTCCGCCGTGAGGCTGGATTTGCCGGGGGACGCCGACTCGGCGACGAACGCCCGCGCACTGGCTGCCGCTATCGGCAAACTTGGCGCTGCGGATATCGTGTTTGTTGGCAAGGAGGCGATCGATGACGGTGCGGGTGCGGTGGGAACAATGCTGGCCGTGAGGCTTGGCTTTCCGTCTATCAATGTGGTCAACGGCATCGAGTACGGTGAGGGCTCCGTCACCTGTCGGCGTGATGTCGGCGGGGGGAACATTGAGATTATCGAGACGCCGCTACCGGCGGTCATCTCGGCGCAGGTCGGTCTTAACGAGCCGCGCTACGCCACCGCGCTCAACATCATCAAGGCGAAGAAAAAACCGATCGACACGATAACTGCCGACGAGTTGGGCATTACCGAGGCCGACCGCAAAACGCGGCTGCGGAATTTCGAACTACCGCCGCCCAAGCAGCCGTGTCGCCTCATCGAGGGCTCGCCGGCCGAGCAGGCAAACGAGCTGATCCGCGTGCTCGCGGAGGACATTCAAGCCATCTGACCGGAGATTCGAAAATGAAGATTTTAATTATTGCCGAACACAAAAACGGAACCCTCGCCGAAGCCACGCGCGAGTTGTTTGGGCTGTCGCTTGGCCAGGCGGAGATTCACGCGGTCGTCGCCGGGGAGGAGGTCGCGCCGCTCGCCGAACCGCTTGGCCAATTGGGCGCGGCCAAGGTGCACCTCGTAGAGTCGCCGGCGCTGGCCGGAGGCACTGGGGAATCGCTTGGCCAAGCGCTTGGCCAAGTCGTCCCGCAAATCGGACCCGACGTGGTGCTCGCCGCGCACACGCCGCAGGGCCGGGACTTGGCCCCGCGCTTGGCCGCCACGCTCGACGCCGCTCTGGCCACCGACTGCATCCAGTTGGGTTGCGAGGGCGAAACAGTGACCGCACGCCGTCCGATCTACGCCGGCAAAGCCACGGCGGAGGTGGAGTTCACGGATGATAGTTTGAAAGTGATCACCGTCCGTCCGCGCACGGCCAAAGCACCGGAGCCGGACGCCGGTCGGAGTGCTGAAGTCGCCACCGTTGCCGTCGAGTTGTCGGAACAAAAAACCGCGCTCAAGGAAATAATCGCCGGCGGCGGGGAGCGGCCCGACGTCACCGAGGCAGCGATCATCGTGACCGGCGGGCGCTCACTCGGCAGCGCGGAAAACTTCAGTATCATCGAGAATTTTGCCGACACCATCGGCGCCGCGGTTGGTTCGTCCCGAGCGGCGGTTGATGCCGGTTACCGCCCGTACCGCGATCAGGTCGGGCAGACCGGCAAGGTCGTGTCACCGCAGGTTTACATTGCCTGTGGAGTGAGTGGTGCGATCCAGCATTTGGCCGGCATGCGAACCTCGAAGCACATCGTCGCGATCAATATCGATCCGGAGGCGCCGATTTTTCAGTTGGCCGACTACGGCATCGTCGGCGACCTGTTCGAGGTTGTCCCCCTCCTCGCCGAGGCAGCGAAAAACCGGAACGGCAGTTGATCTGATGGACACACTTGGCGACGCAGAAATCGTAGTGATCGGTGGCGGGGGCGTCGGCTGCGGCGTGGTGCACAGCCTCTGTCAGGCCGGCAAGACCGACGTTTTGCTGCTCGAAAAAAACGAGGCGCTCGCCTCGGAGACCACTTCGCAGGCAGCCGGTCTCGTTGGCCAGGTGCGCACCAGCGTGGATCGCGTCAAGCTGGCGATGTGGTCGGTCAAGACTTTCTCCGCGATGGAGGCCGAGCCGGAGACCAAGCCGGGCTGGCGGCAGGTCGGTTCATTGCGAGTGGCTCTGACCGACGAGCGAGTGGCGGAGTTTGAGCAGATGAAATCAACCGCCGACGAGGCCGGGCTCGAGACGGCATTCATCAGCGCCGACGAGGCCCGGGCCAAGTGGCCGATGTTCGATTTTTCCCCTGCCAAGGCGGTGTTGTGGTGCCCAAGCGACGGCTACCTTCAGCCCAACGACCTTGCGATGGCCTACGCGCATCGCGCCCGTCAGGCCGGTGCCCGCTTGGCCACTGGTGTGACGGTCGAAGGTGTCCGCACGGAGAACGGTCTCGTGACTGGGGTCGATACCAGTCGCGGCGCGATCGCCTGCGACACGGTCATTAATGCCGCCGGTGCACACGCCTGGCACGTCGCGCAAATGGCCGGATTGAGCCTTCCGATTTTTCCTGTGCGCCACGAATATTTCGTGAGCGTTGACGCCGATGGCATGCACCCCGATCTCCCGGTGATGCGCGTGCCGGACGCCTCGCTTTACTTGCGCGCCGAGATCAACGGGTTGCTGCTTGGAGGCTGGGAGCCAGAGTCGCTCTCGCTCAAGCCGGACGATTTCGAAAACGGCAAGACTCCGCCGCGCATCGAGGAAGACTGGGACGTGATGGGCTGGTTTATTGAGCAAATCACGCCGCTCTACAGCAAGGCGGCCGACTTGGGTGTCCGCAGTATTTTTAAAGGCTGGCCGACCTTCGTGCCGGATGGCCGATTCATCATTGGCGAGAGTCAGCGACTTAAGGGCTTCGTTATGGCCGGTGGTTGCAACGCCCACGGTGTCAGCGGATCGGCTGGTATCGGTCGGCACGTGGTCGAGTCGATGCTCGAGCCGGAGCCGTCCGACTATGTCCGCAGCCTCAGCCCGGATCGATTCCTCGACACGGAGTGGGACACGCCTACCGCACAAACCTCGGCCAAGCGCATCTACGAAACCTACTATGGCCTCGGAAGCTGAAACCAGCGCAACACTTCCGGCGCGTGCGCGGGTGGTCATCATCGGCGGCGGCGTCGTGGGTTGCAGCGTGGCCTACCATCTCACGCGGCTTGGTTGGAAGGATGTCGTCGTACTCGAGCGCAAGACTCTGACTGGTGGCTCGACGTTCCACGCCGCCGGTCTGGTCGGCCAACTCCGCAGCTCGGCCAGCATCACGCAACTGCTCAAGTACAGCGTCGAGCTTTACAGCAAGCTCGAGGCGGAGACCGGCCAAGCGACTGGCTGGAAGGCCAACGGCGGTTTGCGCTTGGCCTGCAACAACGAGCGCTTGGCTGAGATCAAGCGACAGGCGACCACCGCGCACAGTTTCGGGCTCGAGATGCATCTGCTTTCGCCCGGCGAAGCCAAGGAGCTTTGGCCGTTGATGGATGTCTCGGACGTGATCGGCGCAGCGTTCCTGCCGACCGACGGGCAGGCGAGTCCGTCCGATTTGTGTCAGGCCTTGGCCAAGGGCGCGAAGATGGAGGGCGCAAAAATCATCGAGGGCTGTCGGGTGACCGGGTTCGACATTCGCGACGGCCGGGTGGCCGGGGTGCAGACGGACTTGGGCAACATCGAGTGTGAGGTCGCGGTCAACTGTTGCGGCATCTGGGCGCGCGAATGCGGTCGCTTGGCCAACGTTTCCGTGCCGGTGCAACCGATGCAGCACCAGTACCTCGTCACCGAGCCGATTGAAGGGGTGACCGCCGACCTGCCGACGCTGCGCGACCCGGATCGACTTTGCTATTTCAAGGAGGAGGTCGGCGGCCTCGTGATGGGCGGCTACGAGCTGGAGCCGATGCCGTGGACGCCGCAGGACGGCATCCCGCGCGACTTTCATTTTCAACTGCTCGACAGCGACTGGGATCAGTTCGAGGGCTTGTTTTTGCAGGCGGCGGGCCGGGTGCCTTCGCTGGAAAACGCCGGAATCCGGCAGCTCATCAACGGCCCGGAGGCGTTCACGCCGGACGGCAGTTTCATCCTCGGCGAGGCGCCGGAATTGCCCGGCTATTTTGTCGGCACCGGTTTCAACGCCTACGGCATCGCGGCCAACGGTGGGGCGGGGCGGGCGTTGGCGGAGTGGATTGTCGGTGGCGAACCGTCGATGGACCTGTGGCCGGTGGACATCCGGCGTTTCGGCGCTCATCACCGCGATACGAAGTTTCTCATCGAGCGCACGACCGAGGCGACCGGCAAGCATTACACCATGGCTTGGCCAAGCGAGGAGCACGAGTCGGGACGACCGGTAAAGACGTCTCCGCTCTACGAACGCCTCACGGCGGCCGGTGCCTGTTTCGGCAGCAAATTTGGTTGGGAGAGGCCGAACTGGTTTGCGCCGGCCGGCGTCGAGCCGAGGGACGAGCCGAGCTACGGGCGCGCGAACTGGTTCGAGCACGTGGCCCGTGAACATCGGCAAACCCGCGAGGCGGTAGCGCTCTTCGACGAGTCGTCGTTCGCCAAGTACCGGGTCGACGGGCCGGACGCCGAGCG
>NYYJ01000141.1 GCA_002686755.1 Verrucomicrobiales bacterium | reverse complement strand
CTCGCGCGTGCCATCCGAGATCGTCTTTGACTTCAGCCTTGGCCACCTGTTCGTGATTCGCGTGGCCGGCAACATCGTTGCGCCGTCGCAGATCGGAAGCATCGAGTACGCGACGTCTCAGTTTGGCGCGCGGCTGGTGGTGGTGCTGGGGCACCAGAACTGCGGTGCAGTCTCGGCGACCCTTAACGAACTGCATCAGCCAAGCGAAGATCGCTCCCCCAACCTAAGCGCGATCGTCGACCGGATACGCCCGGCGGTGGAGCCGCTGATGGACAACGACGCGGAGGAGGCCGAGATGCTCAAACGCGCCGTGCAGGCGAACATCCATCAATCAGTGGAGCAACTCCGCACTGGTTCCGACATCCTCGCTGGCCAAGTGCAAAACGACGGACTCGAAATCGTCGGCGCGCAATATTCACTGAGCACCGGCCGGGTGGAATTCCTCTAGCCACAGGTCAAGCACTTGGCCAAGCGCTACGCCCAGGCGGGCGGAGTGGCCAGGCGGAAGAGGCGTTCGCCGGCGTGGGGGACGAGCAGGATGCCTTCGTCCTCGCGGTTGGCAAAATCCTCCGGGTTGATCGTCGCAGGATCGCGGTGGCCAAGGTTGATTTGCCGGCACTTGGCCTCGCTCAGCTGCGACGCGACGGTCACTTCGGCGCGGGGTGTCTCGACGCCGTTCTCATACGTGCCCAGGCCCTTCACGTCGACACAGTGCGCGAGCGCGCCCCACGGCAGGTCCTTGAAACGGTCCCACTGTTTCAGGAAATAATCGCGGCAATGATAGCCGACGCTCTCGATCGTCCCGCCGTGCGCGACGCACACCTCGCGGATGTGTGGCGCGTAGATGATCAGTTCGCCGCCGTCGGCCAGCACCGGCTCGAGCTTGTACATGCACTTGCCGGCGGTCCACAGCTCGTCGTACATCCCCGGGCAGCGGGCGAGGATGGTGTGGAACGGCTTCGGCTTGATGCGTATATGCCGCTCGGCCGAGAGGTCGGCGGCCGCGGACCACGCCTCCTCGACCGGCCCGGCAAACAGGCCGCTCATGCCGTCGCTCTCGACGACCATGCAGAAGGCGAGCTTGGGGATTTTCACCATCGCTCCAGCGCGGTCGACCACCTTGCGCACTGGTGTCCACTTGTGGCCGATGATCTTCGGCGTGGTGATCACGGCGGCGAGCCAGTGGAAAAAGTGCAGCACCTCCGGGCCGGACACGCCCGGGAAAAGGTACTTGCTGCCGCCGGAAAACCCGACCACCTCGTGCGGGAAAACCGGGCCAATGATGACAATGTGATCGTAGTCGAACAGCTTGGCATTGACCTCCACCGGCACATCCATCTCGAACAACCCACCACTCAGGTCGCTGATTTCGTCAGCGGAAATGGTGCCGATGTTTTTCAACGCGGTGGGGTCATCCCACGCGTGGTTGAAAAACTGCACCCCCGCATATCGGCCGGTGCGCTCGTCGTGCGTGATCTCCAGCCGCTGCTCGATCGCAACCTCGCTCATCGGCTGGTGCGTGCCCAGAGCGATCATGACGTCCAGCGCTGCGGTGACACCGCCGACTTGTTTGTGAATCGCCTTGAACATCGTTCCCACCGGCGCCGTGCGCGTAGCGTCCGGAACGATGAGCAGCACCTTGCAGTCGCGAAAAATCTCCTCCGGCATGGCCTTGGCCACGACCTCGATCGCCTGCTCGTTGCTCAGCAGACTGCCCTCGGAAACTTTTTTGGAAATAACCCCCACGGCGCGTCAGATGGTTTGGCTGAGGAACCCGCCATCGACCACGATGTCGGAGCCGGTAACGAAACTCGCAGCCTTTTCGCTGGCCAGATAAACCGCCGCGCCGGCCAGCTCGCTTGGGTCACCGAAACGGTCCATTGGCGTGTGACCAAAAATCGATTTCGCCCGATCACTTGGAGAGCCATCCTCGTTGAACAGCAGTTTTTTGTTTTGTTCCGCCGGGAAAAAGCCGGGCGTGATGCTGTTCACGCGCACGCCCTTTGTGGCCCACTCGCGGGCGAGGAACCGGGTGGCACTCAGCACAGCCGCCTTGGAGGCCGAGTAGGCGATCACCTTCGAGAGCGGCAGGTGCGACGTGACGCTGGCGATGTTGATGATGCTCCCCTTGCCCCGCTCGCACATCGCCGGGCCGAACTCCTGACACGGCAGCAGAAAGCCGCCGACAAGGTTCAGGTCAAACACCTTGGCCCAGGCCGGTTGCGGGATGTTTTCGAACGGCATCTCCGGAGTTACCGTCGCGTCCGGGTCGTTGCCGCCTGCGGCATTGAGCAGCACAGTCGGCGAGCCAAGCGCTTGGCCAAGCGCCTCGTGGCACGACGCAAGGCTGGCGGGATCCATCGCGTCGCAGCTGAAAAACTGTGCCTGGCCACCGGCATCGGTGATCTCCTTCACACGCGCCTCGCCGCGCTCGGCGCTGCGGCCCACCACGGCAATCTTCGCCCCGGCCCCAGCCATCGCCATCGCGCAAGCCCCTCCTAGTGCTCCGGTGGCACCAATCACCACCGCAACCTCTCCGGTCAAATCAAACAGATTTCCTGACATGGCTGCGCAGTGTCCACCAGCCAGCCGTCCGATTGAAGGAAATTCGCTTGGCCAAGCGCTTGGCCAAGCGCGCTTTTATCGTTTGCGCCGGGAACGGACAGAGGGTAGCGTCAGTTCGTTTATGAAATGGTTCGCAATTATCGCAGTGTGCCTGGCCGTTGTGTTGTATGGCTTGAACGTCCTGAATCGCGAGGAGGTCGGGCTGGAGCAGCGGGAGGATGGGTTGTACTACAAGACCGGCGCGGAAACGGCGTTCACGGGGGACGGCCTGGTGTATCACCCCGACGGCCAAATGATGCAGCAGGGCAAAATCGAGGCCGGCAAACAGACCGGCCCGTGGAAGTATTGGCACACCAACGGCAAACTGGAATGGGAGGGGAACTACGTTGACGGCAAAAAGGAAGGCGTGTGGATTCGATACGACGAGGACGGCACAAAGACCAAGGAATCCTCCTGGGAGGAAGGCATTGAGCAGATCATGTTTGAACTGAAGCCGGTCAACCCCGCGGAATCTCCCGCTGCGCCCCCAGCAGCGGCAACCGAACAAAAACAAAACGAATAAAAAGGTGACGTAATGAACCGTATCAAGCTCCCCGTGTTGGCGGCAGTCGCGTTGGTGATTGCCGGTTGCCAGTCCGCCAAACAGCTCGCCCACGACGGGCAGGCTTCCATCTTTCGCCCGGAGCTTTGGCTGAAGGATGATGGGCTCTACTACGCCGCCGGTGCCGACGAGCCGTACACCGGGAAACACGAGGCCTGGTTTGCCAACGGCGACAAGGCGTGGGAGGGGGAGATGAAGGACGGCGTCCGCCACGGCACCTACCCCCAGTGGCATACCGGGGACGGCGGCCGGCACGTCGCCGGGCTTTACCTCGACGGCGAGCGCAATGGGACGTGGGGCCAGTGGTATCCAGGAGGCCAGGCGGAAATCACTTCCGAATACCTCGCGGGCGTCGAGTCGAAGGTCACGTTCTACTCCGAGAAGGGCGCTGTGATTCCCGAGAAGGTTTATTGGCGGAAGCTTCGCCAAAAACTGAGCCGACAAGGCTTGGGGAGCTACGGGGTTGCTCACAGCAGAGGCTACACCGGCTACGGCGACTCCTCAGGTTATCAGGGATCATACGATTGGTCGCCTCCCGGCGGCGGCTCCGCGAGCGATTTCAGGGATCTCAGCGGCAGCCGATCCTCTTTCGGTGGCGGTGGCCCATCCGTTGGCGGTCCGGCCGGTGGTGGCTCCGCGGGTGCGCCAGGAGGCGGTTCCGGCGGCGACCCAAGCTCGCCCTGACGCCGGTTTTCGCGCTTGGCCAAGTGGAACAGCCTTGCCTTGCCCGATGCTCTCGGTGAGTTTTGCCCCGTGAAATTGTTGCCCGTACCAATGGCTGCCGTCGCCCTGCTCCTCGGCTGTGGCCCCGGCGAAACGCCGCCCACCACACCCGCCGAGAAAGCATCAGCCCCGGCCGCCGAGCCTGTTGCCGAGTCGGCACCCGAAACCAAGCCGACACCCGAGCCGCCTCAACCGGTTGCCCCGCCGGCACCCGCCGCCGAGCTGGCCCCGGCTCCACCTTCGGAGCCCGAGCCAACCGAGCCAGTTCAAGCCACGGAGCCCGCCGTCGAAAACAAGCCCGCCCCCGAGCCGGTTGCTGCCGTGCCGTCGATTCGCCAGGCCTCGCGCGAGCGATTCGTCGAGGAGCAACGTCTCGAGTTGAAGGAGCAACGATGGCACGTGCTTGGCGAGGCCGAGCCGTACACCGGCCGGACCAAGCGCTGGACAACCGAGGGTTGGAAGCAGGCCGAGGGCGCCTACCTGAACGGCCTCCAGCATGGTCGCTGGAAAACCTGGTGGGACAACGGCAACCTCCGAACCGTGATCGAGTTCAGTGAGGGCAAGCCAAACGGTCCGGCGACGCATTGGCACGCCAACGGCCAGCGCAAGACCGAGGGCGCGTTCGCCAACGGCCATTTCACCGCCACGGCCAAGTGGGACGAAGCCGGCGAGCCGCTCCCCCTCGACCCCGCCCCCAAGCCGTAACCCGCTCCGCGCTTGGCCAAGCGCGAAAGCTATCCATTCCTTCTCCCTCAGGGAGAAGGTGGCCGAAGGCCGGATGAGGGTAAAAACATTCGAAAGTCATTTTGCAAAAGCCATTTTTCCTCCCTCTCCCCGCCCTCTCCCGCTGGGAGAGGGATATGGAAAACTTCATCCTTCGACATTCCTTGTTCGGCGTTGGACATTGGTTTTTCTCGAGCCGCTTTAGTGATGAATACCGAACAGGGAATTCCCAAATCTCAATCCCCATCCATCCCACCAATAACCCGTCGCTTGACGGGAACGGTTTTCAATCTATCATGTCCGGCCATCCGCATTCGGATGGAACCGACTCCATGACTAAAATCAAAAGCATCCTCGCCCGCGAAATCCTCGACTCGCGTGGCAACCCCACCGTCGAGGCCGATGTCACCCTCGAGAACGGCGCGTTCGGGCGTGCCGCCGTGCCCAGCGGCGCGAGCACCGGCGAACACGAGGCGCTCGAGCTGCGCGACGGCGACAAGAACCGCTACCTCGGCAAGGGCGTCCGGCAGGCCGTCGCCAATATCAACGACAAGGTGCTCCCGGCGCTCACCGGCATCGATGCCGCCGACCAGTCGGCGGTCGACCAGGCGATGCTCGATCTCGACGGCACCGACAACAAGGCCACCCTTGGCGCCAACGCTGTCCTCGCCGTCTCGTTGGCCAGTGCCCAAGCGGCGGCAAACGCGGCCGGCCAATCGCTCTTTCGCCACCTCGGCGGCGCGGAGGCCAACGTCCTGCCGGTGCCGATGGCCAACGTCATCAACGGCGGCGCCCACTCGGATGCCCCGATCGATTTTCAGGAATTCATGATCATGCCGAAGGGCTTCGACACGTTCAGCGAAGGCCTGCGCGCGATCACCGAGATTTTTCACGCTCTCAAGGCTGTGCTGAAAAAGAAGGGCCTCTCCACCGCCGTTGGCGACGAGGGCGGTTTCGCGCCTGCGCTCGGCAGCGTGGAGGAGGCACTCGAGTCGATCCTCTCCGCCACCAGCGACGCCGGCTACGAGGCCGGGAAACAGATCTTCCTCGCGCTCGACGTGGCCAGCAGCGAATTTTATGACGCGGAGAAGCAGCGGTATGTTTTCAAGAAAAGCAGCGGCGACGAGTTGACCGCCGCCGAGCTGGTGGCCTTCTACGACGAACTCACCGGCAAATACCCGATCGTCAGCATCGAGGACGGCTGCGACGAGAACGACTGGGCCGGCTGGAAGGCACTCACCGACAAGATCGGCGACTGCGTGCAGCTTGTCGGCGACGACCTATTCGTCACCAACACCAAATTTCTGCAGCGCGGCATCGACGAGGGCGTGGCCAACTCGATCCTCGTCAAGGTGAACCAGATCGGTTCGCTCACCGAGACGCTTGGCGCGATCCGCCTGGCGCAGGAAAACAGCTACACCACCGTTATCAGCCACCGCTCCGGCGAGACCGAGGATGCCACCATCGCCGACCTCGCCGTGGCCACCAACGCCGGCCAGATCAAGACCGGCTCCCTAAGCCGCAGCGACCGCACCGCTAAGTACAATCAGCTTCTCCGCATCGAGCAGGAGTTGGGCGCCAACGCCGTTTACGGCGGTAAAATGTAACAACAGCGACAAGACGATTTCAAAACCGCGCGGCAACGCGCGGTTTTTTTGTGCCCGGGCTTGCCGTTGGCCAAGCGCTTGGCCAAGCTCCGCACATGAACCTTTCATCTCTATCGCGTCTGCTCATCGCGCTTGGCTTGGTTGCCGTTACGTCGGGTGTTTGCGCCAAGGACGCCTCACTGAAGTCGGCCCTCACGTTTTATGCATCGTTCGACAACGGCACCGATGCCGACTTGGCCAAGGGTGACAAGCGGCTCCACACGCTCGTCGATAAAAAACCCAAGGCCGGCAACCACACCGAGAACCTCACGCAATTGGCCAAGGGCAAGGGCCTCACCGGCAATGCGCTGCTCTTCACCAAGCGCAACGCCAAGTGGCTGTTCTACGACGGGGCAAAGAACTTCGAGTTCAAAGAGAAAAACTGGAGCGGGACGCTGAGCTTTTGGATGAAGGTGGACCCGATCAACGGACTCGACCCCGGCTATGTCGATCCAATCCAGGTCACGCCGTTCACGTGGAACAACGCCTCCTTTTTTGTCGACTTCAACAAAGACGGCAACCCCCGGTCGTTCCGGCTCGGTGCGTTTGCCGACAAGCCTGTGTGGAATCCGGAAAACAAGGACGTGCCGGAACCGCAGCGCCCTCTCGTGCCGGCCAAGTCGAACCCGTTCAGCAAGGACAAGTGGACGCACGTCGCCTTCACGTGGAGAAAGTTTAACACAGGAAAAAAGGACGGCGTGGCCACGCTCTATCTCAACGGAAAAAACGAGGGCAGCATCACCGGGTGGAACCAGCAGTTTTCGTGGTCAGGCAAACCGCATCGCATCCTCATTGGCCTCTACTACATGGGCCTGTTCGACGACTTGGCCTGCTTCAACCGCGCCCTGTCCGCGAAGGAAATCAAGCGCCTCCACGCCCACCAAGCCGCCCTGGCCAAGCTGCTGAAGTAACGCTGCCGCCCTGCCCTGTTGGAGACTTACTCGTTGCCGCCTTCTTTTTGGGTGGCTTGGCTGAGGGGTTTGCCTTTGCGGACTTCGCTGAATTCCGGCGTAGTCACAGAGTAGGGAAAATTAGCCTGAGTACCGGCTGCGCCAAATTCTCCCTTTTTGTTTATGGCGATGAAGTTGATGGCGAGATCCATCCCCTTCGGATCGGTGCGGGCGATGCGGCGGATGGCTTCGGCGCACGCCTCGGTCGGCGACATTCCGTGGCGCATGTTCTCGACGACCTGATACGACGCGCAGTAGCGCATCACGTTTTCGCCGAGACCGGTCGCTCCGGCGGCGCCGACCGCGTTATCGACGTAAACCCCGCCGCCGATGATCGGTGAGTCGCCGACGCGGCCCGGCACCTTGCCGCTCCAGCCGCTGGTCGAGCAGCCTCCGGCGAGGTCGCCGTTTTCGTCGAGTATCAGCAGCGCGATGGTGTCGTGGTTTTCCGGCTTGTCGCCCTTGCCGGGCACCGGTTTTTTCTGCCTGGCCAGCCAGGCGCGGTAGCTTGCCTCGTCCGCCTGGCCGTCGCGCACCCCGAGCCCGTTTTGCCTGGCGAACCAGTTCGCGCCCGGGCCGACGAGCATCACGTGCGGGGTTTTTTCCATGACCAACCGCGCAGCGGAGATCGGATGCACGACGCCCTCGACCCCGGCGACGCTGCCAGCCTGATGGCCGGGGCCGTTCATGATGCAGGCGTCGAGCTGCACGACGCCGGCAGCGTTGGGCAGACCGCTGAGGCCGACCGACGTGTTGCCGGACGATTCCACGAGGCGCACCCCCTGCTCGACCGCGTCGAGCGCCGAGCCGCCTTCCTGTAACACCTTGAGTGCCAGTTCGTTGGCCGGCTTGCCGAAGCCCCACGTCGAGACGATCAACGGGCGGCGCTTGGCCAAGCGGATGGCGGTTGACGGAGTGGCGCAGCCGGCCGCGAGAGCCGCAGCGGCTGCGGTCGTCTGCTTGAGGAAAGCGCGTCGGGTTGGGTCGCTCATGGTCGGCGGCGATTGGAAGGCCAAGCGCTGGCAAAGTCAAAGCCAAGCGCTTGGCCAAGCGAAAAAGATTGTTTCATGCGTTCGCTCCAGCGCTTGGCCGAGTTGCCCCGGCTTGCTTCTAATCGATCACGGTTCGGGCGTTGGTCGCCCTAGTCGGCGTGATCGCCAGATGTGGTAGATGGCCGGGTAAACGAGCAGTTCCATCAGGGTGGACGTCGCCACACCGCCGATCATGGGTGTGGCGATGCGTTTCATGACGTCGGCCCCGGTGCCGTGGCTCCAGAGGATGGGGGCGAGGCCGGCGATGATGACACAGGCGGTCATGGCCTTGGGGCGGATTCGCTTGACGGCACCGTGGTGAATCGCGTCGCGCAGATCGCCGGCATGGCGCATTCGGCCCTGTTTGACGGCGTCGTCGTAGGCCAGATCTAGATAGAGCAGCATGACAACTCCGGTCTCGGCGTCCAATCCGGCCAGGGCGATTAGCCCCACCCAGACGGCCACGCTCATGTTGTAGCCGAGCAGGTGCAGCGCCCAAAACGCGCCCACCAGGGAGAACGGCAGCGCGAGCAACACAATGGCCGTCTTGATGACCGAGCGCGTGTTGAGGTAGATGAGCAGCACGACGATCAGCAGGGTCAATGGCACGACGATCATCAGCCGTTTTTGTGCGCGTTGCATGTATTCGTATTGTCCGCTCCAGAAGATGCTGTAGCCGGGCGGGACGCGAATCCGCCCATCGGCGATGGCGGCGTTCACCACGCGCTTGGCGTCGCGAACATAGCCGCCAACATCGACGACGCCGATGTCCACGTACACCCAGGCGTTGGGCACGGCATTCTCGCTTTTGATGGACATCGGGGCGTTGACGACTTGGAGCGTTGCCAGTTGGCCAAGCGGCACCTGCGCCCCGGTGGGTGTGGGAATGAGGATCTCCTCGCGCAACGCCTGCAGGTCGGAGCGGTTATCACGGTTGTACCGGAGGTTGACCGAGTAGCGCTCGAGTCCCTCAACGGTCGTGGTGAGAGGCCGGCCTCCCAGCGCCACGGCGAGCACGTCCTGCACGTCGGCCAGTGTCAGGCCGTAACGGGCGATTTCGGTGCGGTTGATTTCGAACTCGATGTAGCGGCCACCCATCACGCGCTCGGCGTAGGCGCTGGCGGTGCCGGGGACGGTGCGGATGAGCGCCTCGATCTCTTCGCCGATGCGCTCAAGCTCGACGTGTTCCGGTCCGGCCACCTTGATGCCGACCGGCGTTTTGATGCCGGTGGAGAGCATGTCGATGCGTGTCTTGATCGGCATTGTCCATGCGTTATTGAGGCCGGGAATCTGGACAGCATCATTGAGTGCGTCGATCAATTCATCCGGCGTGCGGGGCCGGTGGGCGATGGTGTTGCCGGCCGCATCGTGAATGTCCACCGCAGGCCAATCCGGCTCCGGCTGGAGCTGGATGGTGGTCTCGATCATGTCCATCGGCGCGGGATCGGTGGCGGTGTCAGCGCGGCCGATTTTGCCCAGCACCGTTTTCACCTCGGGGAACTGTTTAATGAGCCGGTCGGTGATTTGCAGAATCTCCCGTGCCTTGGTGGCGGAGATGCCGGGGAACGTCGTCGGCATGTAGAGCAGGTCCCCCTCGTAGAGTGGCGGCATGAACTCTGAGCCAAGGTTTTGCCAGGGGAACCATTGGCCGGCCACGCGCGACATCTCCTTGGCACGCCCTTCCGGCAGCGAGTCGGTCACAAGGCGGTTCCACGGGAAAAACACCCATCCCACGATCAGCCCGGCGGCGATGATGACTTGCCAACGGCGTTGGATCACAAAGTCAATCGCCGGGTTATAAAGCCAGACGAGAAATCGGTTGAGCGGGTTTTTTTTCTCGGTCGGGATGCGGCCGCGGATGAACCAACACATCAACACCGGTGCGAGGGTGATGGAGAGCAGCGCAGCGGCCGCCATCGAGTAGGTCTTCGTGTAGGCCAGCGGGCTGAACAAGCGGCCCTCCTGTGCCTGCAGCGTGAACACCGGCAGGAACGACACCGTGATCACCAACAGCGAGTAAAACAGAGTGGGTCCGACCTCGACAACAGCCTTGCGGATGACCTCCCCCCGGGGCCGCCGACCACCGTCTTGCTCAAGGTGCTTGTGAGCGTTCTCGATCATGATGATGACCGCATCAACCATCGCGCCGATGGCGATGGCGATACCGCCCAGCGACATGATGTTGGAGGTGATCCCTTGGCCGAACATCACGAGGAACGAACCGAGCACCGCCAGTGGCAGGATGACAATCGCCACCAGCGCGCTGCGCAAATGCAGCAGGAACGCCGCGCACACCAGCACCACGATCAGGCACTCTTCGAGGAGCTTTTCCTCCAGTGTCCGTACCGCCCGGTCGATCAACAGTGTGCGGTCGTAGGCCACGGTATGAGTGACGTCCGGAGGCAGCGCCTTCATCGCCTGGCCAAGTCGCTGCTTGACGTCTTGCACCACTCGGCGCGCATTGGCTCCCTGCCGCACGACGACGATGCCGCCGACGGTTTCGCCTTCGCCGTTCCACTCCGCGAGTCCCCGGCGCGTCTCCGCGCCGAGTTGCACGGTGGCCACGTCCCGCAGCAGGACGGGTGCGCCTTTGTCGCCGACGGCGACGGCAACCTGCTTGAGTTCGTCGATCGTTTGCAGGTAGCCGCGAACCCGCAGGATGTATTCGCGCTCGGCCAACTCGATCGATCGTCCGCCGACCTCGCTGTTACTGCGCTCGATCGCCCGGCTTACGGTCGGCAGCGAGAGGTTGTAGGCCCGGAGCCGCGTCGGGTCCACGGTCACTTGGTACTGTTTCTTGAATCCGCCGAACGAGGCGACCTCTGCCACGCCGTCCACAGCGGCGAGTTGGTATTTCAAGTGCCAGTCCTGAAATGAGCGCAGCTCCCACAGGTCGTGCTTGGGCGAGTTGAGCGAGTACATGAACGCCCAGCCGACGCCGGTGGCATCCGGGCCAAGCGAGGGGGTCACGCCGGCGGGCAACTGGCCGCCGATGCTGTTGAGGTACTCGAGCACCCGGCTTCGCGCCCAGTACGGGTCGGTGCCGTCTTCAAACAGGATGTACACAAACGACACGCCATAAAACGAGTAGCCGCGCACCACCTTCGCGTCCGGCACGGAGAGCATTTTCGAGGCGACCGGATAGGTTACCTGATCCTGAATGATGTTCGGCGCCTGACCGGGCCACTCGGTGTAGACGATGACCTGTGTGTCCGACAGGTCGGGGATGGCATCCACCGGCACGTTATGCAGCGCGTGCAGGCCGCCCAGCAGCAGGCCTAGGCTTGCCAGCACGACGAGAAACTTGTTCCTCAGAGAAAAATCGATGATGCGTGTGAGCATTTTATTTCCCGGGTTGAGTCTGGGCCTTGCCGGCCTGTTGTTTTTCCCAAAGAGCCTTTGAGGCCGGGCCGTGTTTCACCGTCCGGGTGTCCACGAGTTTCATGTTGCACTCGGGGCAGTCCCCCGGGTGATCGCTCACGATGTGTTTGTGCGACGACATCGGGCAGGTGTACAGCCGCTTGGCCACCGGCACGGGCGGCGGTGGCTCCATCACCGGGATGAGTGTCATGCTGCACTTGGGGCATTTTCCCGGACTGGCCAACTGGATGTCGGCATCCTCCGGCATCGGGCATGTGTAGTGCAGTAGCTTGCCGCCCGGCCGCAGTCGAGCCAGCGCCGCCTCCCCCATCGGCACCAGTGCCATGTTGCATATGTCACATTTCCCGGCGTGATTATATCGGATGGCGACGTGCTCCGGCATCGGGCAAAGCCAAACGGAGCCGCCCGGTTCGTTGTCCGGCTTGGCCAAGGTGTGCCCGTGCCCGGCGGCTGCCTCCGGCTGGGCCGGCTCCCCGGTGGCGGGCCGGGGCATTTTCCGGATGGCTTCCCGGAGTTGGCTCTCGGAGTCGAGCATGAACTGCCCCGACAAGACCACGCTTTCACCCTCCACGAGCCCGTCCAGTATCTCGATCATCCCGTCTTCCGCGCTGTGCCCGACCTTGACCGGGCGGGGCTCGAAGTGACCGTCACCCTCCCCGACAAATACCGTGTCCTGCCGGCCGCTGCGCAACACCGCCGAGTCGGGCACCAGCACCGCCGAGGCCGCCAACTCCGAGGTGAGCTGCACCGAGGCGAACATCCCCGGTTTGAGAAAATAGCCCGGGTTGTGAAACTCCATCCGCACCCGGGCCGTCCGCGTCGCACGGTCGACATCCGGGTACACGTAAGTCACCCGCCCTCGAAACTGCCGGTCCGGCAGGTAGGAGAGCGTCACAGCCGCCTCTTGGCCAAGCCGCACGAAAGCCAGATCCTGCTCGTAGATTTGTGCGTACACCCAGACGAGCGACAGGTCGGCCAACCGGAAGATAGGCTTGCCGACGTCCACCATCTGCCCTTCCACCACGTTCTTGTCCGTCACGAAGCCGTCGATGGGGGAGTGAATCCGAAGGCTCTTTTCCGCTTGGCCGTTCTTTTCGAGTTGCGCGATCTGACCGTCGCTAATGTCGAAAAACTTCAGCTTTGTCAACGCGCTGGAGCGCACGGCCGCGTTGCCTGATTTGAGCGCAAGCAGGTACTCCACCTGCGCGTTGTAAAGGTCCGGCGAGTAGATTTCGAAAAGCGGCTCGCCTCGGTGCACCTGCTGGCCGGTGGTATCTACGTGGAGTTGCTCAATCCAGCCTTTGAATTTCGTGCTGACCTCCGCTTGGCCGGTCTCCGCGTATTCGACCGTGCCCACGGTGCGGATAACTCTCCGCAGCGGCCCGCGCACCGCCTCCCCGGTGCGGATGTTCATGCGCTGCATCGCTGCCGGATCCACAAACAGCTTCGCCGGGTCGCTTGCCGCTGCGCCCGCGCCGGAACCGCCGCGGATCGGCGTGAGTTTCATTTTGCAGATCGGGCAGTTGCCCGGCTTGTCCTGAATCACATGCGGGTGCATCCCGCACGTGTAAAGCGTGCCGCCCGCTTTGGCTCCGGAGTCGGCCGCGTGGTCGTGATCGTGTTTGCCGTGTTGCCCGGCAAAATAGCCAACCGCCAGAGCGGCCAGCAGGAGGAGTGTCTTCAGGAAGATCCGTTTCATACTTTTAGGGATTCAAAACAGGTTCACTTCCCTCCCGGGGAAGCAGGGGTGCTGAGTCGGGCGCGACGCCAAGTATTTGCAGGGAAATTCGGGCCAGCACCTGCTCGCGCCGGGTGCGTTCGCTGACTTCGGTCAATTGGAAATCGAGCAGCGTGCGCTCGGCGTCGATGAGGTTGAAAAAATCGATCCGCCCGGCGAGGTACCCGGAGCGCGCGACCTCAAGCGACTGGCGCGCCTTGGGGATGAGCTGGCCCTGCAGCAACGACAGGTTGCGCGTGGCCGCGCGGTATTGGTATGACTGCTCCGCAAAGTCCAGCGCAAGGTCAATCTGCCCCGATGTCAATCGGGCGGCGGCCGCTCCTTTGGCCGCGCGGGCGGCGGCGATCTCGGCGGCGATCTTGTCGCGCCAGACCGGCAGCGTCACCCCGGCCTTGGGCCGGGCCATCATCGGCGTCGGGCGGGTGTTGAGCATCAGCCCGACGCTGTAGTCCGGCAGCCTCGCCTTGAGCGCGAGGCCAAGCGCGGCCTGTGCCACCCTCACGTCCGCCTCGAGTGCCCTCAGCCGGGGGTTGGCCTCGAAGCCGGCGGCCAGCAGGCCCTCGGTGTCCAGATCAAGCGGGGTCGTCTCGAGGCGCGCCGGGAAGGGTGGGTTCGGCTCGTCCACCCCGAGGCCAAGCGCGGCCTTGAAACGGGCCAGCAGCGGCGCGCGAAAATCGTCGAGGTTGGCGAGTTGTGTCTGAAGCCGGGCCTGCTCGATCTGCGCGCGGTAAATGTCCTGCAGCGTGACGGTGCCGACCTCGTTCTTGGCTCGGGCCGCTTGTTCCAAGTCGTAAAGCAGCGCAAGCGCCTCTCGGTTGATCCGGATTGTTTCATTCAAAAACCAGAGATCGTAGTAGGCGCGCTTGACGGCGAATGCTGATTGCAACACGGCGCTCTCAAAGGCGAAGTATCTGGCCCGGCTCGTTGCGGCGGCGACGCCGGCCCGGGCGTTGCGCTTGCCAGGGCCGGGGAATGACTTTATCAGCCCCGGCATGATGGATGTCACCGCGCTGGCGATGTCTGCCTGAAAGGTGACCTGCGGGTCGGGCAGCGAGCGCGCCACGGTGATGTCCTCGACAGTGGCGAGCCAGTCGTAATAAGCGGCGGCCACGCGGGGTTGTTTCAGCATGGCCAAGCGCAGGTATTGGTCAAGCGCAGAGTCGGCGCTCAGCTTCGGTAGCCGGGGGGCAGCTCCGACCGGCCGGAAGTCCCGGGCAACGGTTTGCACGCCAAAGCGCGCCTTGGTTTCACCGGGCGCGGGTGCTCCAGCGCAGCCGGCCAGCACGGTTGCCAGCGCGACGAGCGCAGGCGGCCTGTTCCATTGAGTCATCAGTTTTTTTTCTTTTCGGTTTCATGTCAGAGATTGCCCGGACGCGGATACACTCCGCTCGGGACACGATAAGTCGGTGAAAAGAAAAAAACTCAGGTGAGGTACCGGCAAACCCGCTTGTGCAAAGGCACGCCGGTCACCCGCAGTTGAAGCGGCTGCGGATGGGAGGGGGATTCAGCCGACACAACGGGCAGCTTGAAAACCGGCTTGGCCGGGGGGGCAGCCGTGTCGGGCTGCGCCTGAAACTTGGCCGGGCGCGGCGGCAACGCTGGAAGCGGCAGGTCGGATGGGTTGCTGTCTTCACAGCAACTGGCTTTGCCGCACGGGCAACGCTCGCACTCCGCCGGCGCGCTGGGCTGCGGCTGCAACACCATCCCCAAGCCAAGCTGCGATGTGAGCAGCAGGCAACTGGTCAGGAAGGCGAATGCGTTTTTCATCCCGCTTGGGCGGGGCGACTATTTTGCGGCTGCTGCGTTCGCCGCGACGGCGGCGTCGAATTTTTTGAGGTACTTGGCGGTGTTGGTCTTGAACTCGTCGTCGCACCCTTCGCAGCAAAACTTGATCTCGCGCCCCTCGTGCACGAATGTGTGCGGCTTGCCCATGCTGCCCAGTTTCTTGTCGGCCACGAGGCAGGTTTCCAGCGGGTAGGCAATCACGTTCGGATCCGCCGCCGCATCAACTGCCGCCGCCTCGTCTCCACCACCGCAACCGGCAAACAAAACGCCAGCCGCGATGCCGCTCAAAATGGTCGTCCACTTTTTCATTGCACCTACGAACAGGTAGCCCTGCCGGGCCAAGTTGTCAAATCCTTCTTTCCTGCCGGGGGCCGATCTGGTAGCAGCAACCGAGATATGCCACCGGTAAACGAACAACCGACCGACCCCCGAGCCGTTTCAGCACGCATTTTGCGCTGGAAACAGGGCGCGCCTGCCCAGGCGGCGGACGACTCGCTGGCGCGGGAGGAGCCGCTCGAGATTCGTGTCCGTGGCGAGGCGGTGGCAGTGACCATGCGCACGCCCGGCCACGACGAGGAACTTGCGCTGGGTTTCCTGCTGTCCGAAGGCGTTATCGCCGGGCCAAGCGACGTGCTCGAGATCGCCCCGTGCCAACAGGGCGAGGCGGCCCTGCACGGAAACGTGCTCAGCGTGTTCCTCGCGCCCAAGGCCGGGGTCGACTTGGCCAAGCTCAGGCGCAACGTCTACGCCAGCTCCAGTTGCGGCCTGTGCGGCAAGGCATCAATCGAGTCCGTGCACGCGCACTTCCCGCCCTTGGCCAAGCGCGGGCCATTGGCCGCAGCGGAGAGGTTGCTGCAACTGCCGGGCAGGCTGCAGGCCGAACAGGAGACATTCGACAAGACCGGCGGACTGCACGCCGCCGGGCTGTTCGACGCGGATGGAAAATTGCTCACGCTGCGCGAGGACGTCGGCCGGCATAACGCGGTCGACAAGGTGCTGGGCCGCTCGATGCTCGACGGAACGCTCCCGCTCGAGGATCGCATGCTGATGGTCAGCGGCCGGGCGTCGTTCGAGATTTTGCAGAAGGCACTGGCCGGGCGCGTGCCGGTCGTCTGCGCCGTGTCCGCGCCGTCGAGTTTGGCGGTTGAGTTCGCGCAGGAGAGCGGGCAGACGCTGGTCGGATTCCTGCGAGGCGACACGTTCAACGTGTACAGCCACCCGGAACGAATCATGGGCCACGGCGGCTAGGCACCCTCGGGGAAGTCGGCGTTGGTGAACACGTCGCTGACGTCGTCGTTCTCCTCGAGCGCATCCACGAGCCGCGTGACGGTCGCCGCGCCGGAGTCGTCCACGGCGGTCGTCTGCAGCGCGATGGACGTCACCTCCGCCGAGAGCGTCGCGATGCCCTTTTCCTCGACCGCCTTGTGCACCTGCTCAAAGTCGTTCGGCTCGGTCACGATCTCGTAGCCGTTTTCGTCTGAGGTGAAATCGTCCGCGCCGGCCTCGAGGGCCAGTTCCATCAGCGTGTCCTCATCGGCGGCGGCACGCTCGATGATGATTTGGCCCTTGCGCTCAAACAGCCGCGTGACCGCACCCGCACTGGCCAGTTGCCCACCGGCCTTGGTGACGAGATGCCGCACGTCCGAGGCGGTGCGGTTGCGGTTGTCGGTGTGGGCATGGACGAGCACCGCCACACCGCCCGGCGCAAAGAT
Organism: Verrucomicrobiales bacterium; assembly: GCA_002686755.1. Lineage (GTDB taxonomy): Bacteria > Verrucomicrobiota > Verrucomicrobiia > Limisphaerales > UBA1096 > UBA1096. The sequence continues at coordinate 9,292 of NYYJ01000141.1, read as the reverse complement.
CTCGTAAGTCAATTCCTCGAAATTCGCGGAGTCGTCATCCCCGGCTGCCTTCTTGATGGCGCGCTCAATGTTGTCCGCCGGCATGTTGGCACTGCGGCACTTGAGCAGGATCATCCGCAGGCGCGGATTCAGGTCCGCCACCGGCCCACCGGCCCGGACGGCGATGCCGACCTCCCGCGCGAGCTTGGCGAACACCTTGGCCCGCTTGGCATCGGTGGCGCCCTTTTTCCGCTTGATCGTCGACCACTTGCTATGACCTGACATGAAATAAAGTGAGCCGCAGCAACACGCCCCGGCAGTCCGATAGCCATACCAAACTCATACTGAAATTGGAACGAAAAACCCCCGCTTGGCCAAGCGTTGGGCACAAAAAAGCCCGGGGAGTGCCCGGGCTTCGCGTGAATGGGTTGGCGCTTGGCTCAGAGGCTAAGGTCGACCTTGTCGCTCAAGCCGAGTTTTTTCAGTGCGGTTTTCAACTCATCGATCTCCTGCTTGGTGATGCCGTCCTCAGGGGAGACCTTGAGTTCCAGTTTCAGCTTGGCGTCTTTCACCAAGTCGAACTTGTCGAGGATGTCCCGCTGAAAGGCGACCAGTTGCTCGCCGGTCAGTTCCCCGGACCAGCCGGTGCTGTCGAAGGTGACGAGTTCCGGCTGGCGCGGTGTCTCGACGCGCACACCGTACTTCATCAGGCGGGCAAACTGCAGGCGGCTGTCTGCCGCTCCGTCGACTGGGTTGCCCTTGAGATAGAGGCGCAAGAACGGCGCGAAGTTCTTCGGCCCCTTGTAGTCGGCCCCGGCCATCCCAACGAGCGAACCGAGGTTGGCCACTTTGTTGTTTTCCAAAAACAGGAAGTGCAGCCGGGTGAGGCCCTCGAGCGGGGCGAGGTCGGCAATCTCGTTGTTGCCGGCGGAGAGGGTGGTCAGGCCCTTAAGCGAGGCGACGCCGTCAAGCTGGGTGATTTGATTGTGGTCGAGGTAGAGTGACCACAGCTTGGTCAGTTTGAGCGCCGGCGTGAAGTCGCTGATGCGGTTGTTCGACAGGTAGAGCGAGCGCATGTTGCCGAGTTTCTCGAGCGGCTTCAAATCCTTCACGCGGTTGTTGGACAACTCGATATACTGCAGCGCGGTCAACCCGGCGATCGGCGAAATGTCCTCGATCTTGTTTTTGGCGAGATTGAGGTACTGGATGCGCTTGAGATCCTTGATCGCGCTGAAGTCGCTGATCTCGTTCCCGGCGAGGTCGAGCGAGGCGAGCGCACGGCATTTCTCCAGGCCACCCAGATCCTTAATGCCGGCGTTGGTGACCTTGATGGTGGAGAGATGGGTCAGGTCGGCCTCGACCAGCGGCTCCTTGTTGTACCGCTTGGCGAACACGAATTTGCGCACGCCCTCCTCCAGCGCCTTGTCCTTGAAGACCGACTGCGGTTTTGGCTTCGGCTTGGGCTCTTCCTTTTTCTTTTCCTCTTTCTTCTCCTCGGCGAGCGGTGCCGGGGAAACGGCCAACCCGGCGATCAGTCCGGCGACGAAAAGACCTCTCGTAAACATTGTCTCTTTCATGGGCATGAAATGCTGGGAAAAGAAAACCCCAATCCGCCCCGGACGCCAAGCGTTTTTTGCGGGCTTGAACGACCACCGGCCTTCAACGGAGACTCGCCGCCGTGGCCTCTCTCTACGCAGAATGGCGCAGGCAGACTCAATCGCCGGTGTTCCGGGAGGGCTCCAGCGCACCGCCCGAGCAATTGTTGCAGGGCATCTGGCAACATCAGCGCATCCGCCGCCGCGACCTCCGCACCACAGATGGACGCCTCACAGCCATCCTGCACCCCGGCTTTCTCAACCCCGAGGCCGGGCCGGACTTCCACCGGGCACTCGTTCAAGTCGGCAACGCGAAGCCGTTCGAGTGCGACGTCGAGATCGACGTCCGCTCCGCAGGCTGGCGGCAACACGGCCACGACACCAACCCGGCATTCGACACCGTCGGGCTGCACGTCGTCTGGCAGGCCGGACCCAATGGGCCAAGCGGCCTGCCGGTGGTCGAACTCCAAAACCAACTCGACGCCCCCCTCGGCCAACTCACCGACGCCCTTGGCCAAGCGACAACGCTCCCGCCCCAAAACGTCCGCGGCCGATGCGCCGCGCCGCTGCGTGACCTTCCTGTCGAGGGCGTCGCCGACCTGCTTGGCCAAGCGGCCCAGGTGCGGCTCGAGACCAAGGCCGCCGCACTGGCCGCGATCGCCGAATGCGCCGGCTGGGAGCAGGCGCTTTGGGACGGCCTCTTCACCGCGCTCGGCTACAAGCAAAACAGTTGGCCGATGCGCCGGCTCGCCGAGCTGCTGCCGGAATTGCGGCGCGGCCTTGGCCAAACGCCCGAGCCGGTCGTCCTGCTCGCCCGCCTGCTCGGCACCGGCGGCCTGCTGCCCGACCAACTCGACCGCGACAAGCTCACCAACCGCTACCTCCGCACCCTCTGGGATCAATGGTGGCGCGACCGCGACCGCCTGGCCAGGCGCATCCTGCCGGGCAACGGGTGGACCTTCCACGGACTCCGCCCGGCCAACCGGCCCGAGCGCCGCCTCGCTCTCGCCGCGCATTGGCTGGCCAAGCGCGACTTCGTCACTTGGCTCGACGATTGGATTTGCCAGCCGCCAAAAAAACCGTCGCCCGCCGCCGCGCTGCTGGACCGCCTCGCCGCCAGCGATGCCTACTGGTCGCGGCACTGGACCTTTCGCTCCGGCCGGTTTGCGGCAGCGCAGCCGCTGCTGGGTGCCGGGCGGCTCCACGATCTCGCCGTCAACGTTCTCCTGCCGTGGCTGCACGCCCGCGCCACCGCCGCCGACAACGACGGCCTTGCTGCGCGTGTCGCGGAGCGTTACTTCGCCTGGCCCAAGGCGCAGGACAACTCGCGGCTCAAGTTTGTGCGGCAGCGGCTGTTCGGCGGACGGCGCGTGCCGTTGCGCGGCGCAGCGCTGCAGCAGGGGCTCCTGCAGGTGCAGGCTGACTTTTGTAACCGCACCAACGCGCTTTGCGACGACTGCGCTTTTCCCGACCTCGTGCGGCGTTATTCATTGGAAAAAACGTGAAAAACGAGGTTGCAATCGGGCATATTTTCGGTAGGTTGCCCGTCCGCTTTTCCGGGAGCGGGTGTAGCTCAGTTGGTAGAGCATCACCTTGCCAAGGTGACTGTCGTGAGTTCGAGTCTCATCACCCGCTCCATTTTTCTATTTTCCTTAGGTTTTTTTAACACTGCATTTTTACGTCTGCACCCAATTGCGACCAAATTGAAAATAATTGGTTAGCGAATGGTTAGCGGATGCAGATTAAAAAAGTAGTCAACCACGGCAACTCACGGTGGCGTGTATCCACGTATATTGACGGTAGGCGTAAGCAGCGATTCTTTAATTCTAAGAAGCTGGCCGTGGAGTGGATCAATCTCCTTAGAGTTGATGAGAACAGCGGCAGCTTCTGGTCAGATATTTCAACTGAAGAGCAAAGGGACATTATTCTAGCTTACAAGCTGGCGGCTTCAAAGGGACTATCAGTCTACCAATGCCTCCTTCAGACTCCCCCTCAACTAGACCTAAAGCCTCCCCCGGTTTCAGATGCGATTCTGGAATATCAAGAGGTCATTAAACAAAGATCACTCAGACCCAGAACTCTTAAACAAAGCCAACACAATTTATCTCTTTTAGCTGAAGAATTTGGGAATGAGTCGGTTCATTGTGTTACTGCTGGCCTTCTGGAGAAGTGGTTTCAGAGGCGAAATTGGAAACGCTCAACAATCGACGGAGTCATCGCCAAGATTGGACCATTCTTCAGTTGGCTAGTGCGCGAAGAGTACATTGAGAAAAGCCCTTCTAGCAGTATCCAGAGGCCCATAAATGATGATTGTGCTCCGCCAAAGATCTTCTCCGTCGAGGAGACGGTTAAGCTCCTAACAACGGCTCTTAGATTGGATCCTCCATTCGCCAAATACTTCGCTATTGGCCTCTTTGCCGGAGTCCGCCCGCACGAGATAGAGAGACTAGACGAGAAGGACATCACAGAACGATATATCGAAATCTCAGCTGCAAATGCCAAATGCAGAAAACGCCGACTGGTGAATGTTATGCCTAATCTGAAAGAATGGGTCAAAGTCAGCCCGAAAACTCCCCTGAAGAACAAAAGAAGGCGGAAGTTGGCCCTAATTAAAGCGGCCGACATTAGCTGGTCTCACGACATTATGCGCCACTCCTATGCCAGCTACCATCTGGCCCATTTCTGTTCTGCTGATAAGACCGCGCTGGAGATGGGCCACCGAGACACCAATATGCTCTTCCGCCACTACCGGCAGCTTGTCACAAGGGAGGCTGCCGAGGCGTTCTGGGCCATTCGGCCGCAACTATGCAATAAAGATTGAATTAGCCATCAGCCTTTGAGCCAATCGGGCCATGGATCACCAATTGCCTGAAGTCTCGTTGGCTAACGAAGAATGGGATTTTTCCGGTTGCCCGAAAGACGAGATTTTCGATTGTTGGGTCTACGAGTTCGCTAGGGAGTACTTCCGAAGGCACAAGACTGTCCCCGAAGCGTGCCACATATTCTTTCCGGTCTCTGACGGTTTCCCAGGCACGCCTTACCTGTGTACTTCAAGGGTGAACCCGAGCGAGGAGGACCTAAAATTGGTCAGCGAGTGGCTCGACAAGCACCCAGATGTACGTCCCAAGCCTCCCCTATCAGAGGTAAAGGAAGAGGATCAACCGGACGTTAGGTTAAAGATAGACTGGAGGTTCTCAGACACGGTCCTGCTGCGATGGATGAAACGCATTTTGAATGAGAAAAGGCCCTCGTCACCCGTGCAGAGAAAAGGGAGGCAGGAGTTTGGGGTGCTCGAAACTGACCTGAAGTGTTTGGGCGCATTCCGTCTCGTAAAGATAGCCGGCTTAAAGACGCTGGAGGCGGCTGAGTACACCATGAAAGTACTTGGGGAAGAATTGTATGTTGAGTCCACCAATTGGAGTGAAGCCGTTTCTCGGGTGGGCAGCGTTGTAGAGAATTTTGCCAGCCGAATGGACGAATTTGCCCACTAAAACACCCCGCCCAAAAAGTTAGTCAGGAATCGATTCGATTACCGACCGATACAAGCGAAATCGCTTTCCATTATAAAATCCGTGTCTATGAGAACATATGACACGAAATACGAAAGAGGTCGGGAAGCTTCCCGAGTTAATCAAAACGACCCCAAACTGATCCGCTTGCCCAAGCAGGGTGTGCCTTGCGAATGGACGGGACTGAGCAGAGCAAAAATGGCGCAGCTTGTCGTGCCTTCCAAGGAGAACGAATTTTCGCCTCCGGTCCGCTCCGTTTCTCTTGGCCCTGACAAAGACAGCAAGGGTTGGACGAGACTTATCTACTTCGACAGCCTAATGCAGTTTCTTGATTCTAAAATTGAGAAAGGAGGCAAATAATATGAAGGGGCTAGTTTCGACTTATCGAACCAAAGGGGTTGCTGTTAAGCCATGTCCAACGGCGGGCGAAGGCGTCCACCGGTGGATTTACCACGTTGTTTGCCGCATGATTGACGACAATTCTGATGACCACGAGATTGTTTCCTTTTGTGATGAACACAGCACTCGCTCCCTTCAACCTAATGAAGTTGAAAACGCTATTCTCTCCCGTCGAGGATCGTTGCAAAATTCCATAATTCCCAAACGACTGCGATGGCCTAGCCGAAGCGCAGCTCTTGTAGAGCAACACATCGGAAATAAAACCGTGGACGGCTTTTCTGGCACGTCCCCGATCCCAGTCGAGGAATTTGATACTCAGGGAATTCTTGAACATCTGTTCCCGGGAAACCCCCTTCTTTGCTGCGGCATCAGCAGTCGTACATTTGCAACTCGCAGCCTAGCCGAATGGCAGGGGCAATTAGCAAAATGCCAATTCATCGTGCCTAGTCCAATGAGTGCTCGTCATGGGTACACACAAACTGGCAAACGTTCGGCTCACACCTTGCAAAACACCGGATCTCGCAAATACCTCGTAGTCGAGTTTGACGAAGGCACTCACGACGACCATGCATCGCTTTTATCTTACCTGAACACAAACATGACTCCTTTGATTTGTGCTGTGATGAGTGGGAACAAGTCGCTGCATGGCTGGTTTAGAGTCGAAGATTGGGAAGAGGAAAAGCAGATAAGTTTCTTCAAACGTGCCACCAGCATAGGAGCCGATCCTGCCACATGGACAAAATCCCAATTTGTAAGAATTCCAAATGGCACACGAAATAATGGAGCCAAACAAACAACCCTCTTCCTTTCAAAATGACAGAAGAAGAACAAATAACGACGCAGGAAACTGTTAACCCATGTTGGTATTCAAACTCCGCAAAGGCTTTCTTCATACAAAACAGCCGGCAGCATTACATCCAAATCTCTACCGACATGCTCAAAAAACATTTGCGATCATGGGGATATGCTACTCGAACTGCACCGGATGAAAACATTTCACAAGCCGACCAAATCATGCTCGATGTGCAAACGAATAGAGATGTTGATTACAGCGGGCCGCTTGCCGGGTATGACGCAGGTATTGTTGAATGCAACGGTTATCGAGCACTAGTGACCAAAGCACCAAGTCGAATCACCGCGAAAAAAGGTGACTTCCCGATTATCTACAAAATCATTAAAGATATGTTTTGGGTGAAATCTTTTGACCAGCGTGACCATTTTTTTGGGTGGCTTAAAAAGGCGGAGGAAGCAGTGCGTCTTTCAAAACCGATGCCAGGGCAAGTGCTGGTATTGGCAGGACCACGTAATGCCGGGAAAAATCTAATCCAAGACATCATTACGGAAATTCTTGGAGGCCGCGCAGCACGTCCCTACCAGTGGATCATTGGACGGACAAACTTCAACGCGGATCTTTTTGGATCAGAGCATTTAATGATTGCCGATGAAGCGCCGTCACATGACATGAAAAGTCGACGGGCATTTGGATCAAACATCAAAGACCTAACCGTGAATTCCCTTCAGACGTGCCACGGGAAATTCCAGAACGCAGTCCACTTGAAGCCTTGTTGGCGGTTAACGATCAGTTTGAATGAAGAAGCTGAAAACCTAGTGATGCTGCCTCCACTGGATGAATCTTTGCAGGACAAAATTATGCTGTTCAGGGTGAACGCTGCAAACATGCCAATGTCCAGCAACTCTCCGGAAGATCGGGAGCTATTTTGGAACGCCATTGCGGCTGAATTACCCGCCTTTATTAACTTTCTGCAAGAGTGGGAAATCCCAGAAAACCTTGTCGACTCAAGATTCGGGATCGAGGCTTACCAAGATCCTGATCTCGTCAAGGGGTTAGAAGTTATGTCGCACGAACAAAGGCTGATGGATTTAATGGAAATGACGATTTTAGAGGGAGATAAGACGTTTGAAGGTACTTTAACAGAGTTAGAGGCAAGCTTAACCAGTGACTACTGTTTCGGGAGGCAATTTGTCAAATTACTATCATTCCCGAACGCTATGCAAACATACATGAGCCGTCTGAAACAAAAGCAACCAGACCGGATCAGCTACCGACAATCGAATGGTAAAGGGCTTTGGCAAATCCAGTGATATTCTAGGGGAGCCAGTGGAGTCAGAGGATCGGCTTAACCACTCTGTTACTACTTACTTTCCTCTTTTTTACCTATGGAAATAGAAATAAGTCCACTTGCTCCACTGGAAGTAGGGGGAAGGGCTGGAGTTCGCGCTTGGCCAAGCTCCCCGCCCCGCGCCCCCGTGGAGTCAGTAGCCCGCTTGTTTTTGAGGCGGGACGTAGCCGTGAAGCCGGTGGTGTTTAGGGTCTTGTGGTGGCGGGGGCTGGGGAGCCGGCCTTGGGCTTACAACGCCGCCTTGGAGTGCCTTGGCCAGTTCGCTACTTACAAGCTCACCAATGGACTTGTGCAGCCCGTGGAGTTCGGCCTGTATCATTTCCCGTGTCTTGGTGAGTACGCCCGAGGTGGAATCAGCCAGCCTGTCACCCAGTTCCTTGGTGAAGCTCGTCCCGGCGAGCAGGGTGTAGTTCTCGGCCATGAGATCGACGCCTAGGCTCTTGGCCACGGCAACGGGGGAGTATCGACGTTGGACTTGTCGCGGGCCAATTCGTACCGCCTTCACCCGGCCCGATGTTTCCAGTTTGTGGAGCGTTTTAAGGTTGATGCCGAACAGTTCGCAAAGTTGCTTGGGGCGCAGCAGCAATGGCAAGTGCTTCAATTGAATCGTCGACTGGATTGCCGCCTCGTTTTGCCTCTCTTTGTCTTTCATCGATTAATTTTCCTTCGTTTCATTCTCAATTCTGAATCCATTTTGGGAGGGCGTTAAAGCCCTAAAAAGGAGAATCAGCTTTGCAGTCTGCATTGGTGTTTTTTTGCCGTGCCATTTTGCGTGAAATAGGGCCGCGTATGGGCAAACTGTGATCGCCCATGTCGCCCAAGCCCCCTCTCAGCCCATATTCTTGCCAATTCGTAAAGTATTTGCAATAAGTAAGTTAGAGGCAATTAACCGCCCGATTTTCGCACAATAGTCATTATATTTACTTGGCGAACAAACTAGGCTTAACTTATTGAATTAATGATACTTACAGAACCGATTTGCGTTTTTAACAGCCGCCGGTTTAAGTTGCACTTGCTGTGCCTTGAAATACTCATTTGGAATGAGATAAGCCAATTATTTCCGCTTGGCCAAAGAACCATCGTCGATCATGCCCGATTAAGCTCCATCAAACGCCTTTATCAACCCGCCAAATCGCCCGTCAACGAGCAACCGTAGAGGGGCTTTCAGCAAACAGGGGGGCGGGGGTTCCGACTTAAAGCCCCGGCTCAACCCATAATGGATTCTGGCTCATGGAATTTTTAACAAAAAGGGCCGGCTGAATATTGGATCACTGGAGGTAGTTCACTTTGCGATCTTTGGTGTTCGATAAAGCCGTTGCAAAAATAATCAATAAAGCTGAGCTTTGGGCGACATGAAACAGATACTAATCACAACAATCGCAGCCGTGCTTCTGGTGGGGTGTGGCGAGTCGCAGCAGTCGGCTTCTGCACCAGAATCGAAACCTGTTGAACCAGTTGCTGAAGATGCACAACCAGAACCGTCGACAGGCAAAGCACCAGAAATTTCAATCCACAAAGCTGCCGGGGAAGGAAACATCGAAGTTGTCAAACAACACTTGGCTGCTGGCACGGATGTGAATGTGAGGAGGCTTTCGATGAATGATGAACTGAAAATAGTCTATGGTGAAACACCGCTACATATGGCCGTGTCTGAAGGCAAGAAAGAAAC
>NYYJ01000140.1 GCA_002686755.1 Verrucomicrobiales bacterium | reverse complement strand
GCCTCAACGCCCACTACAAAACAACTACGTTTTCATTAGAATATCACAATAACTTACGTAGTTGATGGTTTTTCATTAACCACAACCTCTTAATGTAAACTGTTCAATCTGAAGTAGTTCTATGTAATTTGCTGGAATCGTAAAGAGGGTTCTCAAACCAAAATACCCCTAGGTTATCAACTTCCTCGCAGGTGATGGCATCCAAGTCACCGTCCCCATCCAGATCCACCAGTTCGACCAAGTCAAATTTAGCTCCCACACTCCCGCTTACATCGGTCACGCTCCATTTGGCAGACCACGGTTTGTCAGGGCGTTTGCTCATCAAGCTTGCACCCGGGGTGGCGCGATTTCGCCCCGTGTTTGCAACGTGAAAAAGATCGTTCCTGCCGTCCCGGTCGATGTCCCCGATCGCCACCGCTTTCCCATGCCGCACTCCGAACGGGTTTGAGGTTGAACGGGTTATCCATTCGTTTCTGTTTCTATCGAACAGAAGGATTTCCCCATTTCGCGTGGGGCAGACTATGTCGCGAGCACCGTCGTGATTTAGATCGCCGACGGATAAAAACATAACCTCGTGCCCCTTGCCGCCGACGGCATGTTCTGTCCATCTCTCCGGATGATCCGCTTCTGCGCCTCCCGGGTTCTCGAGCCAGCCCACACCGCGTCTGGCCCCTTTTCGATCCGAGAAAAGCAAATCGCTGTCGCCGTCGCCATCCATGTCCAACGCCTTCAATGTCATGATCCAACCGGCCTGCCGCAATTTCACAAAATTGAACGCACCGGCATCGCGCCCGGGCTTTGCTGCCGGATCGCGCCGCAGCCAGCCGATTGATCCGTTGATGCCCTTCGACGAGACGAACAGGTCAACTCCGCCCCGCCCATCGATCCGCGCCGGCTCGGCGAACATCCACGACTGTTTCCGCTTCGTCGCCGGGATCGCCTCGGTCACCCAGCCGCTTGACTTTAGATACTCCGCCCGCTTGGCCGGTGCCCAATGCACGTACATGGTGCGATCCCTACCCTCGCACGAACTGACCACGTCGAGATTCCCGTCGCCGTCGAGGTCGATGAACACCGCATCCTCCGGGCTGATCACGCGACCCACAGTGACGCTTGGCCAAGCGGCCTTCGCCTTGGCCGGGCCGGGGTTTTGATAAACAACAATCGCCCCGCCCTGTTCCCAACCGGTGGTGATGTCGGGCAGCCCGTCGCCGTTGAAGTCGGCCAATCGCACCCCGTCCGCACCCAACTTGCCCGCGACCTTGTCGGCCGAATCGATCGTGTGTCGCACCCAAGGGTGATTCCCTCCGTCGCCTTTGGTAGTCTGAGCAACGCAAAGGCGACGAATGAATTGGAGGATGTGTTTTGCGCCGGGATCGTTGCGACCCACGAGGTTGGGCCGGATGCTGTTATGTGTGCGATCCTTAAGTTCGTGGATGGACACATCGAGGTGCCCGGCTTTTTTCAACGCATCGAACATTGCCTGGTTTTGCTGGCGGCGATCGGCGGTGTCATGCTCCGCGTGAAGGAGGAGCAACGGCGGTCCATCCTTCCGGGCGTGGTGCAAAGGGGAAGCAACGCGGTGAGTGGACGCCTTCCCTCCCCACACTCCGTTTCGACGAGCCGCACCCACCCGACTCACGTCCATCAAGCCGCTGATGGGAATCGCACCCCGTATCGCCCTGCCGCTCAATTCATGTTTTTTCAGGAATGACTCATCCAGCGTCAGCAAAGCGGTCAAGTGCCCGCCGGCCGAACCACCGGTCACGAAAAGTTTGTTGGGATCGCCACCGTGCCTGGCAATATTCCGGTGCACCCAAGCGAACGCTTCCGCGACGTCCTCGATCTGCATCGGGTACTTGGCCTCGGGATACAACCGGTAGTTCGCCGACACAACGCCGATCCCCTCCGCGACAAAACGCCCGGCCACCTTGGTGATCTTCGCCTTGTCGCCGCTGTGCAGTCCGCCCCCATGAATCCAGAATAGCATCGGAAATGCTTTTTTGTCGCTTGGCAAATAGATGTCCAACTTGTTCCGGCCCTGAATTGCATTGTCGTCCTTCCGATAGACGATATCCCGAATTACCGTCATCTTCCTGGCCTCGGGCGCGACAGGATCGGACGGCTCGGACGGGGTTGCCTGTTTTTTTCCCGCCAACTTTTCGGAGACCCAATCCATCTCCCGCTTGTCGAGAAAACCGTCCTTGTTGCGGTCGGCGTGATCGAACTTGAACTTACGAAACGACTTCGGCGCCTCCTCACGCGACAACTTGCCATCGTTATTCCGATCGAGCCTGCCAAGCCGCTCGGCGAATTTGTCGGCTGCCAGAAGCGATGATACAGACATCGCCACAAGCAATGTCAGCAGAAACCGGTTTTTGATCACCGAATCCATGACGCGAAGATCAAGCCGTCGGTTACAGAATCCAACCCAAGCCACTCCAACGCGAAGAGCCCGCGGAGCAGCGCTTGGCCAAGCGTTACCCAAAGGGGTGCCGACGATCAGGCGATGATCTCGTGGATCGGCTCGGCGCCCTCGACGCCGACCAGGCGCTGTTCGAGTCCCCGATAAAAGTAGCTCAACTCGTTCGGGTCGAAGCCAAGCTGCTTCAGCACGGTGGCGTGCAACCGCCTGACGTGGAACGGCTTCTCGACGGCGGCGCTGCCCAGTTCGTCGGTCTGCCCGACGCTCACGCCGCCATTGATGCCGCCCCCGGCCATCCACATGGTGAAGCCGTAGCTGTTGTGGTCGCGGCCGGTGCCCTTGGCATACTCGGCGGTCGGCTGGCGACCAAACTCGCCGCCCCAGATGACGAGCGTCTCGTCGAGCAATCCCCGCTGTTGCAGGTCCTCCAGCAGTGCCGCGACCGGCTGGTCGGTGTTGCCGGCGTGGTAGTTGTGATTCTTCTCGAGGTCGCCGTGAGCGTCCCAGTTGGCGTCGTTGTGGTTTCCTCCTGAGTAAACCTGAATGAACCGCACCCCGCGCTCGACCAGCCGTCTCGCCAGCATGCACTTGCGGCCGAAGTCGCGCGTGCGGTCGTGATCCAGGCCATACAGTTTCTTGAGGTGCTCCGGCTCGGAGTCAAAATCGACCGCCTCGGGCGCACTCATCTGCATCTTGTAGGCCAACTCGTAGCTGGAGATGCGGGCGGCCAACGCAGTGTTGTCGACGCGCTCACTCAAGTGTCGGCTGTTGTACTTGTTGAGCTTGTCGATGAGCATGCGCTGCTGGTCACGGCTCATGTTGCGGGCGTTTTTCAAGTCGAGGATCGGTGCCGGGCCGCTGGCATTCATCACCACTCCCTGGTACGCCGCCGGCATGTAGCCGCTCGTCCAGTTCTTGGCGCCGCTGATCGGGCCGCCGGTGCGGTCGAGCATCACCACGTAGCCAGGGAGATTTTCATTCACCGAGCCGAGCCCGTAATTCACCCATGACCCCATCGACGGCCGGCCGCTGAGGAGGCTTCCGGAATTCATCATCAGCATCGCCGAACCGTGGATCGGCGAGTCGGCAGTCATCGAGTGCAGGAACGCCATCTTGTCCACGTGTTTGCCAATATTCGGAAACAGGTCGCTCACGTATTTGCCGCATTGGCCGTACTGCTTGAACTTCCATTTCGGCCCCACGACGCGCCCTTTGTTCTTCTTGCCGCCGCGGCCAAAGGTCTTGACGTCGATCGTCTTGCCATCGAGCGGGTACAACTCCGGCTTGTACTCGAAGGTGTCCACGTGGCTTGGCCCGCCGTACATGAACAGGAAAATCACGCTCTTGGCCTTGGCTGGCAGCGGCGGATCCTTGGGCGCGAGCGGGTTGGCCCACGGCGTCTCGCCATCGGCCGCCACGGCCTGGCTCCCGATAAAGCCTTCCCCGCCCAGCAACCCGGTCAGTGCCAGCGACGTGAACCCGCCGCCGACCTGATGCAAAAACTCACGCCTCGCGGTGCGCCCGCAAAACGTATTCCTTGGCATATTGTTTCCGTTGTTCATTTGTCTGTTGTCAATTTCGCTATTTAATCAAGATACAAAAACTCGTTCAGGTTAAGGACCAGCAGGCAGAAGCGCTGCATCGCCTCGCTCTCCCCCAGCTTGGTCTCGGACTTCAGACTGTCGATCAACTCCAGCCCGTCGCCCACCTCGGCGGCGGTCGGTGTGCGGTTGGTCGCCGTGAGCAGCGCCTCGGCAACCTGCGCCTCGGCATTGCCCGGGGCCGCCTTGGCCAAGCGCTTGGCCAAGCTCTCCGCCGAGTCGTTGAGGAACTTGCTATTAAGCAGCGTGAGAGTCTGCGTCGGGACGGTTGTCACGAACCGCACGTCGCAGGTGTTGTCGGTGTCGGCCCAGTCGAACGAACTCAGAAACGGCTCGTGCAGTGAACGCTTGACGTGGATGTACACGCTGCGCCGACTGCGATCCTCTGCCGATGAGTTTCCCCAGGCTGCCCCCGGGCGCGAGGCGGTCGCCAGCACCTCCCTCGGCACCTCGGTGTAAATGCTTCGCCCGCCCATCTTCAGGTTGAGCTGTCCGGTGAGATTGAGAATGGAGTCTCGGATTTCCTCTGCCGACAAGCGGCGCATGTCGTAACGCCACATCAGGTCGTTGTTTGGGTCCTTGGCCAAGGCCTTCTCGCTGCCCTTCGACGACATCCGGTACGTCCTGCTCATCATGATGAGCTTGTGCATCCGCTTAAGTTTCCAGCCGCCCGCAACGAGTTCGTTGGCCAGCCAATTCAGCAACGCGGGATGGGTCGGCTTGTCGCCGATGAAGCCAAAATTGTTCGAGCTGCGAACGATGCCCCGGCCGAAGTGGTGCTGCCACAGTCGGTTGGCCATGACGCGTGCCGTCATCGGGTTCTCCGGGCTGGCCACCCATTCGGCGAGCACGCGGCGTTTACCGGTCGCCTTGCCCACAGTGTAGTCGTCCGGCACACGCACGCCGCTGGCATCCAGGATCGACGGATACGCCGGGCCGACCTCCTCACCCTTCAGGGCTGGTATACCGCGCCGGAGAATCCACATCTTGCGCCGCGCATCCTCGGCCACCGCCATGGCGTGTTCTGCCTTGAGTGTGAGCTTGGTTGATTGAACCTTGCCCAGTTCGTTGCGCAGCTTGTTGTATTCCGCAAGCTTGGTTTCGCCTAAAATCTCATCCCCAAATTTGGTAAGCAACACCGGCAACGGTGGCCTGTTTTGATCGACAACCAAGCCGGCGTCGATGTACTGACCCCCGCCCGTCTGTCGGCAGTGGATGGCCAGCGTGTTGCGTCCGGTCTGCAGCACATCGAGGCAAGCGTCCGTGACATCGATCTCGATGTACTTTTTCAGATACCCCTTAAACGTCTTGATCAGTTTTCCGTTGAGGTACACCTCGGCGTCCTCGTCGTGGTGAATCTTGAGCGTTAGCCCGCCCGGGATGGAGTCGAAGCGAAAATCACGGCGCAACCAGATGTCGCTCGAGTGCCACGGTGTCCGCACTTTCGAACCGGGAGTGCCGGGGGCTCCAAACCCACTGCGACCTTTGCGCCACTTACTGTCGTCAAACGCGATCTCGAACCAGTCGTCCGCCGGTTTGTTGAACGTGAACTCCCACACGACGCCCCTGCCGCGGTTGGCATCCGGCACAACCCAGGCATTTTTATCGCCCTTGGCCAAGCCGCGCGCCAACTTGAGCTCCGGCCTTCGCTTGGCCAAGCCGGCGATAAACGCCTCCTCGATCGGCGCGAGCTTGGCCTGCAAGCCGGCTTCGCGCACCTGCTTTTCCTTAACCGCCCGATCGTAGGCCGCCTTGTCGGCCGGGTCGCTGATCGGCACATGGTTTCGGTTGCCCTTGCCGTGCGGTGAAATGTCGCTGAAAAACGACAGCATCGAGTAGTAGTCCCGCTGCGTAATGGGGTCGATCTTATGGTCATGGCAGCGGGCACAACCGATCGTCATCCCGAGGAAAGTCTCGCCGGAGGTACGCAGGATGTCGTCGAGATACTCGTACCGGGCCAGTTCGCGGTCGGCCGGCTCATCATCCCAGACGCCGAGGCGATAAAAGCCGGTGGCGGTGATGCTCTCCCCATCGCGATCCGGCAACAGGTCTCCGGCCAGTTGCTCTTTAATGAACCGGTCGTACGGCTTGTCCGCGTTGAAGGCGCGGATGACATAGTCGCGATATTTCCAGATTAAGTCCTTCCGTCCGTCGCGCTCGTAGCCGTTGGTCTCGGCGTATCGTACAAGATCCAGCCAATGCCGCCCCCACTTTTCGCCATATCGATCCGAGGCCAACAGGCGGTCGACCACTTTCTCGAACGCATCCGGCGACTTGTCGGCAACGAATGCTGCCACTTCCCCCGGGGATGGCGGCAGCCCGGTCAGGTCGTAATACGCCCGGCGGATCAGCACCCGCCTGGCCGCCGGGGCGCTTGGCTTCAAGCCGGCCTTGGTCAGTCGGTCAAACACAAACGCATCGATGCCGTTCGCCTGCCAATCGGCATCATCGACACGAGGCGGATCAAGCGGCTCTGCCTTTTTGAATGCCCAAGCCGCACGCGTGCGCTCATTGATCTCGTTGGTCGGCAACTCGTCCGCGATCGTCCCCTCGCCGTGGATTTCCTTCTCGGGATTAAACGGCACCCCAAGCTTCACCCATTCCGTCAGCAGCGCGATCTGTGCCTCCGGCAGTTTTTCGTCCGGGGGCATCTCGTGGTTCTCATCCTTCCATGTGAGCATCGACAGCAGCAGGCTCTCCTCCGGCTTGGCCAAGCGGATGACCGCGCCGGACTCCCCTCCCTTGAGCAATCCCTCCCGGCTGGTCAGCCGCAGCCTGCCCTTGAGTTTCTCCCGTGCCCCATGGCACTTGAAACAGTTTTCCTTGAGGATGGGATAAATTTTCTTGTCGAAAAACTCAACCTTGGCCGCATCCGACAGCTCCGCCGCCTGCCCAGAAACGGCGAACGCTGCCGCCAACAGCAGATAAACAATCCCAGCACTCTGTAGTTTCTCGAACCGGTACGTCATAACATCTCGAACGGGGCAAACGGTGCCGACATTCAAAAAAGATGTCTTGCCACGGTTGGGCTCGTTTTATTATCAAAGCGTCACGGCGGCAAATCACGAAAAACAGCCTTCCAAACAATGATAGACTCCATTCAGGCCGAAAAACGCCGAACTGCCTTGCTTAAGCAGATCAGCCACGAAAGCCGGTTTTATCATCTTTTCGATTGTGTTCCCGGGCTTTCCTTCTTTGCCAAGGATCGGGGCGGAGTGCTGTTGGCAGCCAATAAACACCTCGTCTCCCTGTACGGGTTCGAGTCCGAGAAGGCATTCATCGGGCATACTGATTTCGAACTCCTCCCAAGGCGTTTGGCCGAAAAATACCGGCAGGATGACCTCGCGATCATGGAGAACCGCGAACCGGTCACCAAGATCGTGGAACTGTTCCTGAACCGGCAAGGCATCCCATCGTGGTTCCTAACCAGCAAGTACCCGATTCTTTCGCACGATGACGAGGTGCTGGGCATCATGGGGATCATTCAGGATTACCATCAATACCGGGAAAAGTTCCCTGACGAACAGGACATCAACCAAGCGCTCGATCATATTCACGAGCGATTCAGGGAGAAGATCTCCATCGCTGATCTCGCCGCCATGTGTCAATTGTCGCTTCGCCAGTTCGAGCGCAAGTTCAAGAGCACCTTCAACCTGTCGCCGCAGCAGTACATCATCAAGATGCGAATCCATGAGGCGTGCGACCTGCTCTGCAACGGCTCCCGGTCGATCGGCGAAATCGCCTTCACGCTTGGCTTTTACGACCAAAGCTCCTTCACCGTGCAGTTCAAGAAAACGATGAGCATGACGCCACTGCAGTATCGGAAACAATTCCTGTGACGTTAGTTTAGATTGGCCGCTGCGAGACTAGCCCTTAAAATCGCTCCACGGATGAACTCGATTGCCAAAACCTTCGAATCGTTGCTCGACGATTACTTTGCCACGTTCTACCGCGAGCATCCGGCCGACGCCACGTACGTCGGGTTGCGCAGTGGTGAAGGCCGACTCAATCCCGGCACATTGTCCGCGCTCCGCAGGCAGCATCGGCGGCGGCTGACCGCCTTGGCCAAGCTCGACACGATTGCCCCGTCTGCCCTCTCGAACGAACAAAACCTCGACCGCCTCGCCTTCCGCGCCCGGCTTCTCCGGGAGTGTGAAGAGTTTGAACGCGGGCGGCACACACTCGACCCGAGCGGTCTCGATGAAGTGTTCGAGTTTCTCCTGCGCGAAATGCAGCGCGGGGAAGCGGAACCCAACCGGGCGGCAAGAAACATCCGCAACCTCCTGAAGGAATCGCGGCGCTACCTTGGCCAGGTGGCGAAACAGATCGATCGACCGGATCGGGTTTGGCGCAATATCATGGACGGCGCGTTCAAGGCATCCGGCTCCTTTTTTGACGCCGTGGCCGGCTTCCTGCAATCCAACGGAGCCCAACCGGGGGACGATTCCCTCATCCGCTTGGCCAAGCGGGCGTGCGGCAACTACCATAAATCGATCATGGCCAAGCGCCTGGCCAAGCCGGGGTCGTTCGCCATCGGTAAGAATCGCCTCCAGCGCCGCATACGGGATGAACTTGGCCTCGACTACACGCTTGGCCAAGTGGAAGCCGTGGCGTTGTCGGAGATCGACCGTATCGGCGGCCTACTTAAAAAAGCCTGTTCCAAGCTCGGCAAAAACAAATCGGTGGAACAAATCGTGGAGGCCGCACGGGACAACTGGAAGCCGGAGGGCGACCTGTTGTCGCTGTACCAGAAAACCAACCGGGAGATCGTTCGCCGCTTCAAGGCGGCCAAGGCGATGAGCTTCCCCAGGGGCGACTCGCTCGCGATCACGCTGGTGCCCGACTTCATGGCGCACATCATCCCGATGGCCGCCTACTCGCCGCCCGGGCCGTTCGACAAGCGGCAGCGCGGCACGTTTTGGGTCAACGACCTGGGGCTGAAGAAGAAATCGAACGCGGAAAAACTCGCGGAACGCCAGCAACACTTCGGGCTGGAACTGACCTGCGCACACGAGGCGTATCCCGGGCATCATCTGCAGTTCATCTTCGCGAACGCCCACCGGCGCAAGTGGCGGCGGGTGTTCGATGAACACGCGATTTTTTATGAGGGCTGGACGCTGTGGTGTGAACAGATGTGCGTCGACTTGGGGATCATCCGCTCACCGGAACTGAAATTGCAGCAACTGCACGATGCGCTCTGGCGGTGTCACCGCATCCTCGTCGATCTCCGACTGCAAACCGGCGCTTACAGTTATGCCCATGCGGTGAGGCACATGCAGAAGCACCTTGGCTTCACCAAGGCACGGGCCGAGGCCGACGTGAACTGGTACACCGGCAGCCCCGGCGTGCCGATGAGCTATTGGCTGGGGCGACTGGAGAACGCGCGGCTTTACCGGAAACTGGTCGAGGGCCGAGGCTGGACGCTGCGCCGCTTCAACGACTGGCTGCTCAGTTTCGGCACGTTGCCGCAGTCGTGGATCGAGAAGTACGGGCTGGATTGAGGCTCAGTTCCGCACGCGGAAAAACTGCATACCGGACGCCGCGATAGGCAGGTCGACCACCATCATCTGCGAAACCTGAACCGGACGGATATCGACTGCCAGCCACTCCGCATTGCCGATGCTGCCGGAGGACTCCACGACGAAACGGCCCTTTCCGGCCGGCCAGGTGAGGCGCATCTGGCCGCCTGCGATGACCTGAAAATCGATTTGCCCGGCGTGGTCGATGGTCTGTTCCCCCTCTCCGCCGCCGGTCGTGAAGGCGTGCTCCTTGATTTGCCACGGGCCCGGCGTCTTGTTGGCCCAGGCACGTACACGCACCTCGTACAACGTCCCCGGCTCCAGGTCATCGACGGCAAACTTCGTCTTAAAAGTTTCGCCGATATAACGCCACTCGGTCGGCTTGCCGGCCAAGCGGTGGCGAATCTGCACGTCGTAAACCGCCTTAGCATCGGCCGGCACCTTTGCGGCACCCCACTGGATCAGAGCGCTGTTCGGGGTCACCTTGCTGACCTTGATCATGCCGGGTTGGCTGGGAGCCTTTGCGTTTTCCCGGGGGCCGTCGCCGTCGTGTCCGCCTTCGTTCCCCTTGTCGCCTTCTCCATCACCTCCGCCTTCGCCTTCGCCGTTCCCGTCCTCGCCTTCCGCCTTGCGTGTCCTGAACGCATGCTCGAGCACCTTCCATTCCCCAGCCTGCTTGTTGGCCCAGGGACGTACGCGGATTTCGTAAAGGGTGTTCGGCTGGAGCCCGTCGATGATGATGGAGTTTTTCGTCGTCTCTGCCTCGTGCTTCCATTTG
The DNA here is from genome assembly GCA_002686755.1 of Verrucomicrobiales bacterium. Classification (GTDB taxonomy): domain Bacteria; phylum Verrucomicrobiota; class Verrucomicrobiia; order Limisphaerales; family UBA1096; genus UBA1096. The sequence continues at coordinate 3,929 of NYYJ01000140.1, read as the reverse complement.
CCGGCGTGGCCCTCGATCCGGGTGCGAATCTGCACATCGTAGGCGACCTTGGCATCCATCTCATGCGCCAACACCCACTTGGCCACGCCCGCCCTTGGGCCAATGTCGTCAGCCTTGATCCAGGTGATTTTCGGCGCACCCGCTTGACCGTCCTCCTTGGCTGGCTCGCCCTTGGTTTTGAATGCCTCCTCCTTCGCNCGCCAAGCGCCTGGCTTNTTGTTGGCCCAGGCGCGNACNCGCACCTCGTAAANCGNNCCGGATGCCAGTTCCTTCAGCACGACNTCGTTGTGCGCGGTTTCCACNGCGTGTTTCCAGTCGGTCGGCTTGCCGTTGATGCGCTTGCGCAACTGCACGTCGTAAAAGAACTTGGCGTCAACTGGTGTCTTCGGCTTGGCCCAGCCGATGACGGCGGCGTGCTCCCCGACTTCGCCGACCTTGATATTGCCCGGTTTTCCAACCGCTTGGCCTTCTTCCCCGTCCGGGTGTTCGTCATGCCCATCGCCCGGTTTGGTGCGAAACGCCGCCTGGCGAATTTTCCACTCGCCCGGCTTCTCACCCAGCCAGCCGCGCACGCGCACGTCGTAGGTGGTCCCGGGGCGAATGCCGTCCACGTGAATGCCGCGCTTGGCCGTCTCGGCCTCGTGCCGCCACTCGCCGACCTCCTCTTCGCTGCGCTCACGAATCTGCACCTCGAAAATGACTTTGCGATCGAATTCGCGGAGCAGGCGCCAGCCGATCTCCGCCACCTTGTCGGAGGCGCCGGCCTTGATCCAGGCGATGACCGGGGCGCTGTGCTCCCCGTCGTCTCCTCCCTCTTCGCCCGGTTCCTCTTTGTCCCCACNCTCGGCCTCGCCGCCCAACGTGCGGAAGACGTGCTCGCGAATTTTCCATGGCCCCGGCTTTTTGTCGTGCCAAGCGCGCACGCGCGCATCGTAAACTGTACCGGCCTTCAAGCCGTCGACCTTGACCTCGCGGTGGGTGGTCTCAGCGGCGTGCTCCCACTCACCAGCCTTGCCCTCAGTGCGAGCCCGCAACTGCACGTCGTACGCCAGCTTGGCTTCGACTTCGCCCATTAATTGCCAGCATAGGACAGCGACATGCGCCTCGGCCTTGCCTTTCACCCAGGCTAAACGCAGATCTGGTTTTCCGTCACTTTCGTGGTCTTCACCGTGATTGCCATCGCCGTCGCCACCTTCGTGGTCTTCGCCGTCCCCCTCCTCGCCGTGCTTGTCATCCTGTTCTCCCTGAAGAGTCTTGAATGCGTTTTCCCTGATTCGCCATTGGCTTGGTTTTTTATTCAGCCAACCGCGAACTCTCACCTCATAAATGGAACCGGATTTCAGTTGGCCCAACGCCACCTCGGTCTTGGCCGTCTCGGCGACGTGATCCCAGTCGGTGGGCTTGCCTTGGACACGTCGCCGCAACTGAACGTCATAAAACACTCGAGCGTCCTCCCCGGCCTCCGACGCGCCCCAGTGAACCACGGCGGTCGTCGACGTCACTTTTCCGACCTCGATGTGGCCCGGCTTGCCGGGGGAGGCAAAAGCCGCTTGGCCAAGCGTTAAAAAAAGAGTGGCAACCACTCGAGTTNTAACCTTTTTATTGCTCATCCGACCCTTCGTTTTTCCACCCTCNTTCACTATTTTGCACGCCATAAACCCAAGGGGTGAAACTTTCACCACNATATAGCCNTGTCAACCGGTTAATTTGGCCCAAAATAGGCAATGGCGGCACCGAAGTGCCGCCTAGTTGCGCGAGGGACTAATTGAATACCCCCTAAGTCCCGGAGGGGGAACTGATCATCCTGTCATCAGCCAATCAACTGTAACGCTGAGGCGGGAAGAACGTTGGCCTGCGCCAACATTGCTGTGCCGCTCTGAACCAGGATGTTTGCCTTGGCGTACTGGGTGCTCTCTTCCGCCACNTTCACATCCTTGATCCGGCTGCTGGCAGCCGCCAGGTTCTCGTTCAGGATGGTCACCTGATCGTCGGTCATGTTCAACCGCTGGATGTTTGCACCCACCTTGGCCCGCATATCGGCCAGGTTCTGGATGGCGGTCTGGATGTTGCTCAACGCCGACGCCGCACTCGTCGTGGTCGTGATCGCCGAGCTGGTCCCGTTGTAGATGTTCGCCAAACCGGTGGTTACCGTGGACGATGTCATGTCCAGCGCATTCATGCTGAATGTGGCAGCATCTGAGTCAATGGTCACCTGTTGCCCAGCAGTTGCAAACAACGTCACACCGTTGAAATCCTTAGTCCCGATGTCGCTGATGTAGTTCTGCAACTGGGTGAACTCAACGCTGTAGTTCGAGCGGTCCGTGTTGGATTTGGTCACGTCCTGGGAGAGCACGGACAACTCACTCATGCGATCCAGTGCGCCTTGCACCTTCTGCAGGAAACCGTCCTGCGTTTGAACGAAGGAAACTGCATTCCCCACGTTCGCCCTGACGGCGGAGTTACGGTTGATCTGGGCTTCCAGTCGCATCACCTGCGACAGGCCGGCTGCGTCATCCTCCGGAGAAGTAATCTTCGAACCCGAAGATAATCGGGCCAACGATTTGGAGAGAAGACGGGTTGAATCTGCTAAATTCCGGGCTGCGGAATTAGCCGTGATATTGGTATTGATTACCATGAGACAAGTCCTTTCGTCTGAGGGTTAAACGGCATCCATGCCGCTGGAAAACCTTTTAGGCGTTTCCCGTGTTCCTGCGGCCTCTCGACCGCGCTGCACGGTGTCACAATCGGCAGGGTGGCAGTTTACTTTAGAAGTTTTTTTGATCACGACAAACTCCCACCGCAAAACTTGTCACGACTCCCTCCAGTTGGCATGATCGGCGGCTGACTTATGACCCGTTGCAGAAAACCGCTCCGTTCGCTTGGCCAAGCCATCTGGAGTGCTGCTATTCTTTCTGTTGCACTTGGCCAAGCCGGTGCCAAGCCGGCGGGCAACCGCCTCGCCTACCTGGATGGGGCAGATCCGTTCCACGTCGGGCTTGCCTTCCCGAGGCTCACCACGCCGCAATGGGTGGGCGAAACCGGCGTCGAGGCGGTCGTTACGCTGGGCATCGACGACATGCGCGACCCCCGTATTTACGAGTCGTTTTGCCGGCCCATTCTTGAGCGCCTCAAGCAGATCGACGGCCGCGCCCCGCTAAGCATCTTCTGCAATAGCATCACGCCAACCGAACCTCTCCTTCAGCAGTGGCTCAAGGAAGGTTTGAGCGTGGAGGTGCACACCCTCACTCACCCCTGCCCCCTTCTGGCCAAGGGCAACTTTGCGGCGGCGGCCAATACCTACCACGGCGGCGTGGATTTGATGAACCACATCCCCGGCAACCTCCCGGCCGCCTTCCGGACGCCGTGTTGTGACTCGCAGAACACCCCAAGTCCGCGGGTCTTCTCCGAGTTGCTGATGCGCCGCAACCCCGCCGGGCAGTTTCTCGAGATGGACAGTTCCGTGTTCAACATCTTCACCCGCGCAGATCCCGCACTGCCGGGCAGCCTCGTCACTGACCCCGACGGCAAGGCCAAGTTTGAGAAGTACGTCCCGTTCGACTCATACGTCGTCACGATTGAGAATTACCCCTACCCGTACGCCATTGGCAGCCGAATCTGGGAGATGCCGTGCATGGTGCCAAGTGACTGGGAGGCGCAGCACCTCCACGGCACAAACAACCCTGTCACGATCCGGGACTGGAACGCCGCCATCGATGCCACGGTAATCAAGCAGGGGGTATTCAACCTGGTGTTCCATCCTCACGGCTGGGTCAGAAACACTCAGGTCATCGAGTGGATCGACCACATCACCGCCAAGCATGGTAGCAAAGTGAAGTTCCTAACCTTCCGCGGGGCGGGCGAACGACTGACAAAAAACCTCCTCGGCGGCCAAGCACTGCGCGCAGCGAACGGGCAGGACAACGGCGTAC
>NYYJ01000139.1 GCA_002686755.1 Verrucomicrobiales bacterium | reverse complement strand
CCATTTCCGCGGCAACTTCGCCGGGGCGACGGACGAGCATTTCCTGATCGACACCTGGCACGCAGGCCGGTTGCAGTTGCGGCGCAACGCCGTGCGCAAGATCGCCCCACTGCCCAAGGGGCTGAAGACGCTCTTTCAGGGGCCGGAAAATGACGACGGCTGGACGCACGGCAAGATCAACAACGAAAGCATCGGCGAGTCCGGCAACTGGCGCTACCACAATGGTGGGTTCCACGCCAAGGCGGCCGCCTCGATCGCCCGCGACCTTGACCTGCCGGACAGCGCGCACTTGTCGTTCGACCTCGAGTGGAGCGGCTCGATGCATCTGGCCTTCGCGCTGTACACGGACTCGCTCCAGCCGATCAGCCTCTCCACCAAGGAGAATGAGCCGGACTTCGGCGGCTTTTACAGCGTGCAGATCAACAGCTACTCCGTAAACCTGTTGCCGGTCAAGAAACACGAGCCGCTGACTTACCTCGGTCAGGCGACCGTGCCGGATTTCCGCAAGAAGCCGAAGGCGCGCCTCGAGTTTTTTGCCAGCAAGGCGCAGCGCATGGTCGCCGTGGCGATCGACGGCAAGGTGATTCGCAAATGGACCGACTCCCGCGGGTTCGCCGGCCAAGGCACCGGCGTGCGCATCGTGCACCAGGGCCGGGGCGCCGTGCGCATCAGCAACCTGCGCGTCGAGGAATGGGACGGCCGGTTCAAAGGCCCGCCGACCCATCCGCTCGGCGCGAAGGACGACCTCGTCAAGCTCGTCAACAACGACCGGATGCAGGGCCGCGTCGACGGCATCGACGGCGACAAGCTCAATGTTACCACCGCCGAGGGCGGTTTCCCCGTACCGCTCGACCGCGTCAAGCAGATCGAGCCGGCTACGAGCCGCGCGCCNGCCAACGTGGGGATCGAGCACCGCGTGCGTGCCCACTTCAGCGACGGCAGCCGGCTCACCTTCGTGCTGAATCGCTGGTCGGCCGACGGTGTTGAGGCGCACAGCCCCGGCTTCGGCAGCGCCACCTTCAAGCCCGGCTCCATCACCCGCCTCGAGTTTCAGCCGAAGAACAAGTGAGCCGTGGGCAGTGAGCAGCGCCACCGCGCCCTCTGCGTTTAATTCAACCACCCGCGCTCCGGTAGGCGGCGTAATTCGTTGGGATGCCCTGCGCGTTGAACTCCTGCTCGAAGTCGGTGACGATTTGCTTCATCGGTTCCGGGGTATCGACCACCTCAAACCCATCGGCCCCGCCGAACACCTCGAGCATCTGCTCAAAGTATTCGATGTTGTCCGTGCGCAGGTAAACGATGCCACCCTCGCGCAGCAGCCGCTTGGCCAAGGGCGGGAACGGCTCGCTGATNAGCCGGTTTTTGTGGTGGCGCTTCTTCGGCCACGGGTCGGGAAAGTAAACGTGAATCGCATCGAGCAACCCCGGCGGCAGCAGGTACTNCAGCACGTANGCCGCCTCCGCACGCAGCAGNCGCAGATTCTTGAGCCCCGCGCGATGCCCCTTGCGGTCGAGCTTCGTGATCCGGCCGAGCAACCGCTCCAGCGCGACGATGTTCCGGCCCGGGTTGGCTTGCGCGTACTGCAGCGTGAACGAGCCGTCGCCGCANCCCAGCTCCAGCTCCAGAGGTTGCTCCACGGGAAACAGCTCGGCCAGGCCGATCGGTTCGACGGCGGAGGTGATCGGGTGCAGCAGCGACTCTCCCGGCGGCAATATCTTGTTGCGACTCATCGCTTGGCCAAGCGCTTTGTTTGAGCTCAGCGGTAGTCTTCCCCGTTTAGACTTTTCATGACCGACTGCTGCCAAGTGGCNAGATCGGCTTTCATCCGGGCCAAGCGCTTGGTCAGTTTCGCGTCGCCGCTGATCAGATTATTCGTCTCNTTCGGATCGTTGCCCAAGTGGTAAAGCTCGTAGGCAAACGNGCCCCTATTTTGCTTCACCGGCACGCGGTGCAGCTTGTAGTCNCCGTCGATCCACGCGGTGTGGCCCGGCAGCGNGTNGGTCGGATATTGGCGGTCGATCTGTCCCTCCGGCTCGGCCGGTTTTTGGCTGCCGGCGAGTTGCTCCTGTCGCAGCACCTCAAGCATCGCCCGGCTTTTTCTCGAGCGGCCCCTAGCTTGATACGTCCAAAATCCCATCGGCTTTTCACGGCGCTTGGCCTTGCCGTCGAGCAGCGGNACGAGGCTTGTGCCGTCGAGCACCGGCTGGTTATTNGGCAGNGCGACNCCGGCNAGCTCGAGCAGCGTCGGGTAGATGTCCGACGTGTTGGCGTTCATGGTCGTGATGCGGTTCGACTTGATTCNCGCCGGCCACTCGATGATCGCCGGCACGCGGATNCCGCCCTCGTACAGGCTGCCTTTGCGCGCACGCAAACCGCCGGTCGAGCCTTTGGCGATCGCGCCGTTGTCGCTGCAATACCAAAGCACCGTATTGTCGGCGACGCCGAGTTTGCGNATGCCGTTTCGCAGTTCGCCCAGCGCGGCGTCCATCGCCGTGATCTCGCCGTAAAAATGCGCCGCGCCGTCCGGCTGGTCGGCATACATTTTTTTGTATTTGTCCACAGCGACATGCGGGCTGTGGGGGTTGCCAAACCAGATCACCGCGAGGAACGGCTTGTCGCGCTTNGACGCCTTGGNGATCCAGTCCAGCGCNAGGTCGGTGGTGACGTGCGAGCTTTCGCCGTCGGTCTCAATCACGCGTCCGTTGTGGCTGAAGAGCGGGCTGTTCTCGTAAAAATTCGGGCTCGAAAACCAGTCGTCGAATCCGCTGTTGCCGGGGCTGGCCGCGCCGTCGGCGCGCATCGAGCCGATGTGCCACTTGCCGAAATGGGCCGTCGTGTAGCCGGCTTTTTGGAGCGCCTCGGCGATGGTGATCTCCTGGGGCCGCAGCGTGTGGCCCCACGCGAAACAGCCGAAGCGATTCGGGTGGCGCCCGGTCATCACGCTGCCGCGAGTCGGCGAGCAGACGGCCGCCGCCGCGTAAAACCGGTCGAACCGCAGACCGGTCCGCGCCATCTCGTCCATCACCGGCGTCTTGAGCACGGGGTGACCGTTGTACCCTGTGTCTCCCCAGCCCTGATCATCAGCCATGCAGAGAATGAAGTTCGGACGCTCATCGGCCAGTGGCTTGGTCCAGGCGGCTGACGAGATCAAAATTAAAATAAACAGTCGTTTCATGGTTTGTGCCAACAGTGCAGGCCCAGCCTCGCTGTCAAAAACCAAATAGTCGAGTGCCGCTTTGCCCTTGCCTCGGGTTGCGCTTGGCCGGATGCTCCCCGCCGTTCATTCCAATGATGAAAGCCAAATCAATTCATTGCATCGTCTCGCTTGGCCTTGGTCTTGCACTTGGCCAAGCGGCTGACCCGGTTCGCGATCGCGTGGCCAAGGGCGTGGCTGCCGAGNTGCCGTCCCTTGTTTCGCTCTACAAACATTTTCACGCCAACCCGGAGTTGTCGTTCATGGAGGTCGAGACGGCCAGGCGCATGGCCGCCGAGCTGCGAGACGCCGGGTTGACGGTCACCACCGGCGTCGGCGGGCACGGCCTCGTCGGTGTCCTGAAAAACGGCCCCGGCCCGACACTGCTCATCCGNGCCGACATGGACGCCCTGCCAGTGCGGGAGGAAACCGGCCTGCCGCACGCGAGCAAAAAACAGGTGACCGACGAACACGGCAACACCGTCCACACCATGCACGCCTGCGGACACGACGTGCACATGACTAGCTTCGTCGGCACGGCGCGGCTGCTCGGCCAACTGCGTGACGCATGGAGCGGCACACTGGTGATGATCGGCCAACCGGCGGAGGAGCGCGGCGCCGGCGCGCGTGCGATGCTGGCCGACGGGCTGTACGAGCGGTTTCCGGTTCCGGACTACTGCATCGGGTTGCACGTGGCGTCCGACCAGCCGGCCGGGACGATTGGCCACAACTCCGGCTACGTTTACGCCAACGTCGACTCGGTGGACATCACCGTGCGCGGCCAGGGCGGCCACGGCTCACAGCCGCAGGCGGCGAAGGATCCCGTCGTGCTCGCCTCGCAGATCGTCATCGCGTTGCAGACGATCGTCAGTCGCGAGGTGCATCCGCGCGAACCGGCCGTCGTCACCGTCGGCTCGATTCACGGCGGAACCAAGCACAACATCATCCCCAACGAGGTGAAGTTGCAACTCACCATCCGCTCGTACACGGATGCCGTTCGCAATCAAATCATCGCCTCGATCAAGCGCATCAGCCTCGGCACCGCGCAGGCAGCCGGCTTGGCCAGGGAGCAGATGCCGATCGTGACCGTGAAGGACGAGTTCACGCCGTCGGCCTACAACGATCCCGCCTTGGCCAAGCGCGTGACTGACACGTTCGCCGCCTGGCTTGGCAAGGGAGTGTTGATCAAGAGGCAGCCCACCATGGGTGGCGAGGACTTCGGGATGTACGGNCGNACGAAGCACAAGGTGCCGATCTTCATGTTNGCGCTCGGTACGGTGTCGAGCGACCTGATCAAACGCTTCCGCGCCATCGGCAAGCCGCTGCCGATGGTGCACTCCAGNACCTACGCCCCGGACATCGANCCNACGCTGCAAACCGGCGTCACCGCCACCACCGCCGCCGCGCTGGAACTGCTCGGCCGTCCGTAACCGAAAAGCCCTATTTTTATGATTTTGCGGCTTGAAATGATCGCCGATCTTCTCGACGATACCGCAACAAACTTTTGTCAGCACTATAATTTAGGCCATGAATGACATTTTCATCAGTTACGCCCATCTCGACGACCAGGCGCTGGACGAGGACCAGAAGGGCTGGATCTCGAAGTTTCACCGTGTGCTCGAGGTCAAGCTGAGTCAGCTTCTCGGCGAGTCCCCCACGATCTGGCGCGACCAAAAGCTGTCCGGCAGCGACGTGTACGACGACAAGATCGTCAACGAGTTCAGGAACGCCCAGGTCATGATCTCGATCCTCTCCCCGAGGTACGTCAAGTCGGAATGGTGCAACCGGGAACTGCATGAGTTTTACAAGGCGGCCGAGGACGGCTCCGGCGTGCGCATCGGCGAGAAGTCGCGGATCATCAAGGTGGTCAAAACGCCGTTCGATGCGGAGGACGCGGCCGAGCATCTGCCGGCGATTTTTGATGCAATCCTCGGCTTCGATTTTTTTGAGCAGGATCAGGAAACCGGTCGGATTGTAGAGTTCGACGAGGCATTTGGGCCACGTGCGAAGCAGAATTATTTTTCCCGCATTTATGACCTCGCCTCGGAGATCGCTAAAATCCTCAAAAACATGCGTAGCGGTGCCGCGCCGGAACAGACCGAGCCGCTCACCAAGACCGGCCGCACGATCTTCCTCGCGGCGGTTACCTCCGACATCCAGTCCGGTCGTGAGAAACTTTACCGCGAATTGATCGATCGAGGTCACCACGTTCTGCCCGATCGCCCGCTCCCGACTTCCGGCGCGGAACTGGAGGAGTCCATTCGCGAGATGCTTGGCCAAGCGGACTGCTCGGTGCATCTCGTTGGCCAAAAGTACGGTATCATACCGGAGGACGCTGCCCACTCGATGGCCAAGATTCAAAATGACATGGCCTCCGAACAGGTGCAGTCCAAGCAGGACTTTCAGCGTTTCATCTGGATGCCAAGGCCACTGATCACTGACGACGAACGGCAGCAACAATTCATCACTGAGCTACAGGAAAACCCAGCTGCCCATGCGGGCGCGGAGCTGATGGAGGACAGCCTCGACAACTTCCGCGACTACGTCGTCGAGAAACTCAAACACAAGGCCAAGCCGGCAGAGACTCCGGCCGACACGGGGCCAAGCGCCGACGGACCTTCCAGCGTGTATCTCATTTTCGACCAGAAAGACGATGAAACCGTTGCGCCGCTAGAGGATTATCTCTTCGATCAGGGGCTGGAAGTGTTGGTGCCGTCGTTCGACGGAGACGAGGCCGACATCAAGCAGGCTCACAACGAAAAAATGATCCACTGCGACGCCGTGCTGATCTACTACGGCAATTGCGACCGCGCCTGGGTGGACATGAAACTCATGAACCTGATGAAGGCTCCCGGCTATGGCCGAACCAAGCCGTTTGTTGCCAAGACTGTTTACCTCGCTCCGCCGATGGATAGGCGGAAACAACGCTACCGCACCCACTCCGCCGAGGTTTTAGTGCAGGATGGCGATGCTTTCAACCCGGCCATGCTCGGGGCATTCACCGCAACCATCAAAAAATAATTTATAGTCATCCATGATAAACGACGAAGTTAGAAACCCGTTCCCTGGTCTGCGACCTTTTGAATTTGGCGATAACCACCTCTTTTTTGGTCGAGATCAACAGACCACTGAGCTGACCACGCGCCTGCGCAAAAACCGGTTCGTCGCCGTCGTCGGCACTTCCGGCAGCGGCAAATCCTCCCTCGTCCGCGCCGGCCTCATGCCGGAGTTACTCAGTGGCACTATGGCTGGCGCCGGCTCCAGTTGGGAAACCACTGTCATGCGGCCGGGAGGCGATCCACTTACCAATCTGGCCAACGCCATCGTCGAGGCCGACTTGTACGATCCGGACGTGGAGGACATCTCCTCCCAGGTACGGGCGACTCTCACTCGCAGCGGGCTGGGCCTCGTCGAGGCCATGCGCCAGAGCGAACTGCCCGAGGGCACAAACTTTCTGCTCGTGGTCGACCAGTTTGAGGAGATCTTCCGCTTTCGCCGCAGCGACGACGCCACCGACGAGCAGGCCGCCTTCTTTGTCAATCTACTGCTCGAAGCCAGTGCGCAGGCCGATCTGCCGCTGTACGTCATCATCACCATGCGCTCCGACTTCCTCGGCGAGTGCAGTCAGTTCCCTCGTCTTGCAGACACCGTCAATGAAGGCGAATTCCTCATCCCACGTCTGAACCGCGATCAACGAAAGGAGGCCATCGTTGGCCCAGTCAAGGTGGCTGGCGGCGAAATCACCGATCGTCTTTTGTTACGTCTTCTCAACGACATAGGCGACGACCCTGACCAATTACCCATCCTCCAGCATGCCCTCATGCGCACATGGGATCTGTTTGAGGAACGCGGTGGCGACGGTGCACTTGACCTCGAGCATTACCAGGCCACTGGCGGCATGGGCGAGGCCCTCAGCCGCCACGCCGACGAGGTGTATAGCGCCCTGCCGGATGACGAACACAAACGTATCGCCGAGAAACTGTTCAAGGCCCTTACTGAGAAGGTCGATGCCAACCGGGGAATCCGCCGCCCGATGCAGTTGGCGGAACTGCACGAAATCTGCGGCGGCGAAGAATCGCACCTGCGCGAGGTGCTCGACGCCTTCCGCAAGACCGGCTGCACCTTTCTCATGNCGGCCGGCGAGGTGAAGANTAAAATAAAAACCGTCATCGACATCTCCCACGAAAGCCTGATGCGCGCTTGGCGTAGCCTGCGCAACTGGGTCGATGAAGAGGCACAATCCGCCAAGATTTACCGGCGCTTGGCTGACACCGCCACGCTGTATCACGAGGATAAAGCCGGTTTGTACCGTGAGCCTGATTTGCAGATCTCCCTATCGTGGCGCGAGGAAAACCGTCCGAACAAAACCTGGGCCGACCGCTACTACCCCGGCTTCGACAGTGCCATGGCTTTCCTCGACCAGTCCCAAGAGGAAGCCAACCGAGAGGAACGCGAACGCGAGGAAGCTCGCCAACGCGAAGTCGCCCAAGCCAAGGCCTTGGCCAAGGCCCGAGCCCGGAGTGCCACCATCTTCAAGTTTGCCTGCGTCGGCGTGACCATTCTGGCCATCACAGCCATCTTCGCGATGATTGATGCGAGAAAAAGTCGGGATGAAGCGGACCGTCAAATCATCAACCTGGCCAAGCGCAGTATTGCCACTGGAGAGGCCATGGACGCAGAGGACGACCACTTGGGTGCGCTGGTCTGGTATGCCGACGCTATACGTTTGGCCGAAAAAGACCCAAAAATTCAGTCCGGCTACCAGTCTCTCTTCAAAGGCAAGCTCGATAACGCCGTTAAACTTCGCTATTTGTTAAACATAGAGGAGCCGATCGGTTTTGTCCGCCTCATGCCGGGGGGCACCAAGGCCGTCGTTGTTACTAACAAAGGCAACGACAGGGCGCGTCAGGACAACCATGTTTACATAGTTGATTTGCCCACTGGTGACAAGCAGACCGTTTACTCCGTCGATGGACCAATTTTCCGCCAAACCTGGACACCACCCATGAACGAGCAGGGAACCGTCTTTGCGTTTCTGGAACAAAAGACAAGAACCTACCACGCCGCCGAATTGGCGACTGGGAAGGTGCTCCTTAAGCGTCAGTCGGCATTTCCTTCCCCTCTTTGGCCGATGTTTACGGGTGATGGCAAAAATCTGATTGTCGGCGGCAGCATGGAAAACCGATTTTTTGGTGACAGCAGAACAGGTCGCCAAGGTTCGGGTGCCAAGATTACAGTGTTTGACTTGAGCGACGGCAAGGAAGTCGCATCAAGAGAGTTCACCGGTTTATTGGCCAATTACCATCATCTAGGTGGAACTGACATTGGTATGATGGTTTTTCAGGGCAGACCAAGACCACTCTATATAATCTGGGACTGGAAAACGAAGAGTGAAAACGTGGTGGTCGATGGCAGGGGGAAGGAGGAGGGCGGCATCATCTGGAGCTATCGGGATGAGCGTAGAGGAAATATCATCGTTAACTCGCTTGACTATTTTGGGAGCCAAAAGGAGGTGAGTTATATGCAAGTGCTGGATGAAAAAAGCAAGACACTGATTTATGCCACCCCAAAAAAGCGCGGCAAGATCAATCGATTTGCTCTTTCCTCCAATGCCAAATACTTCGCCTTGGCCAACGGCGGTGGGGTCGAGGTGCATGACATGGATCGCTTGGCCAAGGTCTGGGAGTCGAAACCGAGTCAATTTGCTGGTGGCATCGAATCTCTGGAATTCAGCCAGGATGGGACGCTGTTGTTGGTAGCCGACAAGGGCCTTGGTTCTTGGAAAGAGATTCGGCAGCGGCATAGCAACCTTGGGCTTTGGGAAGTGGCAAGCGGTCAATTGATCACCTCTGATCTGAACCTTCAAGGTCGCTTGGCCATGGCTGGGTGGAATCAGCGGGGTAATGCCTTCGTGACCGCATCCCGCCAAGGGGAAATTCGCCTCTACGAAATCCCCAATCCTATGGGTTCCGATTACCTGCCGGGGGTGGCGATGACACCGGAGACCACCGAAGCCATCGCTGAGGCCCTCTCCAACCGGGCTATCGAGGATGGTAGGATCGTTCCGTTCACAGACAGTTCAACCAATGCCCCGCCCGAACTTGCCTCCCTTCCTGCGATCTATCAATACAACGGGAAAACCTTGGATCGGGATTGGCATCTGGCGGAGGCCAGAAACGCTTCAGGTGGCAACCGATGGTCCGCCGTGAAGTTTCATCTGGATCAGGCAGCTGCCATCGCCCCGCTGGGCTCGTTGGAAGTTCAGATCCTGTTCAGGGCGAATCTTAACTTGGGGCATTACGCCTTGGCGGAGGCGGATCTGGATCGCTTGGAACAAAAAACGGAATCGACGGAGGATGACTCCTCCTACAGCCCCGACGTGGCCATGGGATGGAAGGAAGATGTTTGGCAATACTCCGGCCATTATTCTATTGCAGATCTTGAAGCAGGCTTGGATTCCGAACACATGAATCAGGAAACCTTGGAACTGGAGGAGGGAAAAACGTGGGAGGCACTTCAGGAATTTCAACCATCCGGAGTGAATATCAATCCAGGAGACAGGTATGTTGATGCCCCGGAAAATTGTTTGTTTTATGTTGCCAAAACATTTTTCGTTGAGGAGGCCGGCGGTTATGAGATTGTCTTTGATTCTGATGATGGCATGAAGGCTTGGGTGAATGGACAACTGGTGCATGTTTTCTCTGGACTGAGGGGATTGTCTTGGACAGGAGAGGATGTGGTTCTCGTGCGGTTGCGGGAGGGATTGAACATCGTGGTAATCAAGGTGGTGAATGGGCTTAAGACGACCGGTTTTTCATTTGAAATCCGAGCGAGCATGGACCAACTCACCGTACGGCAGAGATACCACACCCGTTTGGCGACAGGCAAAAAAACCGATTTTGCCCTTCCCGATATGGACAATGAGGCCAATCCCGATGAAATGCTCGAGTTGACCCGCCAAGCGGTGTTGTTCAAATCGGAGAAGCCGATTCTGGACAAGTTGGATCAACGCCTCAGGGCGAACCCGAAGTTCGAGGCCATTCTGGACGGCTCTTTTCTTCAACCGGCTTCCTACGTAAAACCGAAAGTACAGCCCACACCGGATCAGTTAAGAAATGGCTTCACTTTGGAATGTTTTATCAACACACAGCAAAAATTTGGGATGAACCATATTATATCGAACGGTGGTTCATTTGCGGAATCTGGGTTTTCTTTGGCGACTCTCGGAGGGTCCGGAGGCCTCCTGCACAAAGGTGGTGTTGGGATTGTTCGAGGTGAGCTTCAGAACACGGCAACCAATGAAAAAATCCTGATGGACATTTCATACCCGTTCGACCGTCAATGGCATCATGTGGCCATGACTTATGACGCCAAAAAGAAGGAAGCTCTGCTTTACCTTGATGGCAAACCGAGTACGGCGCCAACTCAATACAAAAGCCCATTGATATTCGATCCAAAACGTCTGCG
>NYYJ01000138.1 GCA_002686755.1 Verrucomicrobiales bacterium | reverse complement strand
CGGTAGGCGGTACTGCTCCTCGCATTTGCCTAACATGGAGAGAGCGGCCTTGGCCGGAACAGGGTTCGTCTCGATGAACAGATCCTTGAACCCCGGATAATATTTCTCGTGCAGCTTTAGCGCCTGGCTGATTTTGCCGCAGGCGTGGGCGTCGACCATTCTGGCCATCTGTCTTGGAATAACATTGGAGGCCACACTGATGACGCCATCGGCCCCGACAGCCATGAATGGCAGTGTCAATGCGTCGTCGCCGCTCAGGATGGTGAACCGTTGGCCAAGCGCGGCGCGAAGCTGGCTCACGCGGTCGGCGTCGCCGCCAGCCTCCTTGATGCCGACGATGTTTTTGCACGCCTTGGCCAAGCGCATGACGGTCGGCACCTCAATGGCGATGTTGCAGCGGCCGGGAATGCTGTAAAGGATGATCGGCAGCCGGGTGGCACGGGCAATCTTTTTGAAATGCTGGAATAGGCCCTCCTGTGACGGCTTGTTGTAGTAGGGGGCCACCTGAAGCGACCCGTCGGCACCGGCCGCCTCGGCGGCACGGGTGAGGTGGATCGCCTCTGCGGTGGAGCTGGCGCCAGTGCCGGCCAACACCTTCGCCCTGCCTTTGGCCGTCTGGACGGCAAGCTCGATTACCCAGATGTGCTCGTCAAACCCAAGCGAGGGCGACTCGCCGGTGGTGCCGACTGGAACGATCCCGTCGANCCCTCCGCGTATCTGCTCCCGGATNAGTTTTTTAAATGCCTGTTCGTCAACGCTCCCCTTGCGGAACGGCGTGACCAAGGCGGTGTAAGTTCCTGCAAACATCGTCAAAATGCGCAGCGAGAGTCGGGGGAAACGCGCCGTTTGACCAGCAAGATTTTGGGTGAATCAGGGATTGAGTGCCTTGGGCATTAGGTCGATACCCTTAGACTTGGCCGCCTGGCCGTAGTNGGCATCACATTTGGGACAGGCGGGGCTGCCGAACTCATCGTATTTCGGAAAGAGATGCAGGATAAAAACGGCACCACACTTCTCGCATTCATTGGTTGGGTGCGCCGGGCCTTTGTCACAGTGAACGCANTACAGNACGGAGTCNCTCATCGCGCCCGGNTATTGNCGCCAGTTGGCCTGNTANACGCTGATGTGGTCGCTNTTTTTGCAGGNGAGGCAGTAGTAGCCGATCTCGACCGGGGCTTGCGCCATNTTNGAGTTCCATGACCAGANNAGCAGCCCCACGGNNGCCACNGCNGCNGNCGCGATNGCGGCTTTTTTTANCAACGAGGAGTCGCTCNCGCTCATATCTTGGCNGGNACNACNGCGCCCTTGGCCGCCATTTCACCCAGCTCGGACTGGTAAATGTAATATTGGCGCGCGCCCGTATTCCAGCTGTGCACGAAATACATCTGCTGGAAGCGATACCAGTTCACCGAGCCGTCGGCGTTTCCCTGATTGCCGCCGGTGGGCAGGCCCTTGTTGTTTTTGTGGGCCGGGTAACCGCCGTAGGCTGTGGGACGCCCTCCGCCCCAATTGCCGTCGATCCTCCCGACCAAGTCGGCCACCAGCACCATCTCAGGGCTGTCCTGCCCCGAACTGTGGGGGCTCCGCGCCCTGAAGCGGCCTCTTGAGTTCTGCCAATGCGACGCCCCCCCGTAATGCTGGAAGCCAAGGATCATCTGCGGGTATTGCTTTTCCCAGGCCGGAAACAGGGGATTCGTTGTATAACCATGTTTTGCCATCGCTCCAAAATTACCGTTGTACTTCAAGCCCGGACAACCGAATGACTTGCTTAGCTTGTATCCCCTGAGCGTGTAGGGATCTCTGCTCTCGTTGTAGCCCTTGGGTTGTTTCGTCGCCATGTTGTACGGCGTCAGTAACGTCACCTCGTTCCAGTTCAGGCATTTTTGGACGATGTTATTGTTCTGAGTGTTGCCGCCTGATGCGGGCGCGGTGTTTCGGCCCTTCAGGTAAACCCCCTCGTTGTCATCACGATACAGGGACAGTGCGATGATCGTCTGCTTCATGTTGTTGGAGCAGACCGCCTTGAGCGCGCTGTCTTTGGCCTTGGCCAAGGCGGGCAACAACAGGGCCGCCAGAATGGCGATGATGGCGATCACCACCAGCAACTCGATCAGGGTAAAACCATTTTGTTTGTTTTGTTTTTTCACATTCATCGTACGATCAGATTTGTGTCGCGGAAACCTACCACTTGGCCAAGTGCGCTGCAACCCCAAAAAATCAGTTCCCCGGCGGGTAAACAAGATGCCCGTCCGGGCCAAGCGGGATGCCAAACGCCACCCACACCAGTAGCATGATTGTCCAAACTATGGAGAAAATGATGCTAAACGGCAGCATCGTCGCGATCAGCGTGCCCATTCCGCCCTTGGGCGCGATGTTCTTCATGAAGGCCAGCATGATGACCATGTACGGGTTGAGCGGCGTGATGCAGTTGGTCACCGAATCGCCGATGCGGTAGGCGCACTGGGTCAGTTCCGGCGCGATGCCAACCATCATGAACATCGGGATGAAGATCGGCGCGAACATGGTGTACTTGGCCGACATCGACCCGACGAACATGTTGAAACACATCGTCATCCCGATGAAAGCCACGAGCAACAACGAGGTCGGCAGCGCCGCCTGGCCAAGCGCCTGCCCGCCGGACATCGCCAGCATCTTGTCCAGCCCGGAATATTTGAAGTGCTCGACGAACTGCCCGGCGAAAAACGCCATGACGATGATCGACGCCATTCCTGCCATCGAGTCGGTCAGCAACTTGGTCACGTCGCGGTCGTTGCGNATNTTNTTCTNCACCACCCCGTACACGATGCCGGGGATGATGAAAATGATGAACACCAGCGGGACGATCGCCTTGACCCAGCGCTCGGAGTTGCTGGCAGACGGTACCAGCACCAATCCATCCTGCTCAACGCTCCCCTCCGGGGGCGACTGTCCCTCAGCCAACTCGACCACCTCNGCNGCCACGGTCTGCTCCGGGTTCGTCGGCGACTCCATCTGGTAGGTGTACAACGGCGAACCGGGCACCATGATCAGGGCGATCACCACCGCCAACCCCGCGACAAACACGCCGGTGGAAATCTTCAGCGCACGCCAATCCTCCGGGGACAGTTTCTGAGCCTCGAGATCGCTGGCATCAACCGGTGTCGGTCCGCCTTCCTCTGCCGGTTTGGCGGCCAGGCGTTTCTCGACAATTCCATCAGCGACGAACCAGCCGGTGCCGGTCATCACCACGGTCGAGGCGATCATGAACCACCAGTTGCAGGCGGGGTTCAGTTGATAGNCGGGATCGATCACTTGCGCCCCGCCGTTGGCCAAGCCGGCCAGCAGCGGCTCAAGGCTGGTGATGAACAGGTTTGCGTTGAAGCCGGCCGCCACCCCGGCGAACACCGCCGCCAGGCCGGCCAGCGGCGAGCGGCCCACCGCCTTGTACAGCGCGGCGGCCAGAGGAGGCAGGATGATGTAGCCGGCGTCGGAGGTCATCGACGACATGATGCCCATGAACACCACTGCCGGAGTGAGCAGCCTCGCCGGCACCACCATCAGCATCGCCTTGAGTGCGGAGCCAATGAAACCGGTTCGTTCCGCGATGCCGATTCCCAGCATCCCGACCAGCACAATGCCAAGCGGGGCGAAGTTGATGAAATTCTTGACCATGCTCGAAATNGCCCAGTACANGCCATCGCGGGTNAGGATGTTTTCGGCCTCGTACGATTTGCCGGTGGCCACCCACTCGACCTNCGCATCCCCCGNTTGGCCAAGCGCGGTCGTNTGCTCNGGCAGGCGCTCCTCGACGACCCAATGCGTCTTGGCCGCCACCGCCGAGGCGATCATCACCAGCACCGTGCCGATGAGAAACAGCGTCGCCGGGTCCGGCAGATGATTGCCAATTCGCTCGATCCAGCCCAGCCAGCCGCCTTTGGCTTTGGGTTTTGTCGAGGGTGTGCTTTCTGTCATCGGTTCGAGAAAGCGCGGATATTGCCCAGCCAAGCGGGCAGGTCAATTCCCGATTGCTTTTTGAACATTCCGCCCCCAGTATCGGTCCACGCAAATGAGGATGAAGCATTCCATTACAATTCTGGCCGTCATCGGCATCCTGACCGCCCCGCTTGGCCAAGCGGTCGAGTTGTCCGAGAAGGACAGCGGCAAAATCGCCCGGGTCGTCGGCTTTCTGCTCTCCCAAACCCACTTCAAGCGCACGCCGCTCAACGACGACATCTCGGCGATGTTCCTACGTAAATACATGGAATCGCTCGACTACAGCCGGATGGTCTTCCTGCAGACTGACTACGAGGAGTTCGAGGCCAAGTACGGCACGCTGCTCGACAACCTGACCAAGCGCGGCGACGTCTCGCCGGCCTTCGAGATTCACAAGCGATACTTCACCCGACTCAAGACGGCGCACGGCTGGCTGGACGAAATCATCTGGAGCGAGTTCGATTTCACCCTCGACGAATCGTTCACCCCGAACCGCACCAAGGCCGACTGGCCGGCGACCGAGACCGAGGCGCGCGACCTGTGGCGCAAACGCATCAAATACGAGGTGCTTGGCACCCGCCTCGGCAAACGACGCGGTGTCGAGGCCATGAAGGCCAAGGCGAACAACGGCGAAATCGTCAAAAAGTCAGACGGCACACCGGTCAAGCCGTACGACATCAAGGCCGAAAAGGAGAAAATCGTGCGCCGCTACGAGCGCTTCCTCCGCGTCCGCACCGAGATGGACTCTGGCGACGTACTGCAGGTTTATCTCACCGCCCTCTCCAACGGCTACGACCCACACTCCGACTACTTCAGTCCGCTCGAGGCGGAGAATTTCGAGATCAACAACATCAAGCTCTCCCTCACCGGNATCGGCGCCCGNCTNCAGTGGGACGACGGNNACACNAAGNTNNTCGANCTCGTCCCNGGCGGCCCGGCCATNCGNAGNAAAAAACTNAAGCCNGGCGACCGCATCANNGCCGTNGCNCAAGGCGANGANGGCGNNNCNGTCGATGTNNTCGAGATGGAACTCGACAAGGTGGTCGACAAGATTCGCGGCGAGAAGGGATCACTGGTTCGCCTCACCATCATCCCGGCGGATGCCGCCGACGACAGTGAGACGAAGGAAGTGCGCCTGATCCGNGACAAGATCAAGCTGACCGACAGCCTGGCCAAGGGTCAGGTCATCGATTACCCGGAGGAGGACGGCTTGCGTCCGCGCCTCGGCGTGATCAACCTGCCACAATTCTACCAAAACTGCGCCCACGACGTGGCGATGATCCTCGATCGCTTCAAGCAGGAGAAAGTTAGCGGCATCGTGCTGGATCTCCGCCGAAACGGCGGCGGACTGCTGCCGGAGGCCGTCAAGTTGGCCGGCTTGTTCATCGAGCAAGGTCCGATGGTTCAGGTCATCGACAGCCGCCGCCGCAAACAGGTTCTNCAGGACAACGACACCAANATNGGNTACGACGGCCCNNTGNTCGTCCTGGTCGGCAAGCTCAGCGCCTCCGCCTCCGAGATTGTCGCCGCCGCGCTGCAGGACTATGGGCGGGCGCTCACCGTCGGTAGCCTATCCACCCACGGCAAAGGCACCGTACAGACCGTCATGCCTCTCAACAACTGGGTGCGCCTCCCCGACTCCGGCAAGCTCAAGCTGACCGTCTCCAAATTTTACCGCGTGGTTGGCAGCACCACCCAGAAACAAGGTGTCACCCCCGACATCATTCTACCCACGCCTTACGACTACATGGAAATAGGAGAAGCCACCCTACCCAATTCCCTCGAAGCCGACCACACCCAGAAACTGGATTTTCGCGGTGTCAACCGGGTGGCCATGCACATCGACCCGTTGACCAAGCGCTCCAGTGCGCGCATCAAGGACGACCAGGACTTCGCCTATATTCTCGAGGATATCGAGACGCTCAAGGAGCGCCTCGAGGACAAGTCGGTTTCACTCAGCGAAGCCAAGCGATTGGCCGAGAAGGACGAGGAAAAGGCCAAGCGCGAGACTCGCAAGAAAGAGCGCGAAGCGCGCGGCGATACCGGCGAAACGGTCTACGATCTCTCGATCAAGATGATCAAGACCGACACCAAGCTCGGTGAAGAGGTTGAGAACGAGGAAAAGCCAATCCGCCTCGAGGAGGAAAACGAGGACGAGGAGGTCGAGGAAGAAGACGACGAACCGAAACTCGACCCGCACCTGCGCGAGACGCTGCACATCCTCCACGATTACATCAGGTTACTCGACCCGAAGAAACAAATCGCCGCCAAGGACAACGGCAAGGCAGAGATCCGCTAAACCAGCGAATCAACCCAACACCCCATCCGGATCGAGCGGGCCGCAAAGGCGCTCGACCTGCTTCCGGATTTTCCCATTGCTGGCGATGATCGCGAAAGAGTGCTCCCCCTTCTTCCGGGGCAACCTCCAAAATTCACCCCCCGCACATTCAACAATCAGGCCGCCCGCGGCGATGTCCCACAGCCTCACTTTCGATTCAATGTAGCCGTGAAACCGACCGCACGCCACATAGGTCAGCGCCAGAGTGGCTGAACCCATGATGCGCGGCTTGCGAATCTTCGGCACCAACTTGGTGAAGTACGGCATCATGTATTCCAAGGTTTTTGNATCCTTGGCGAATCCGATGCTCAGCAATGCCTCCCTTAAACCACCGTTGTTCACGCGGATTTTTTTGCCGTTCAACTTGGCGGTCTGACCCCGGATTGCCGTCCACAACTCGTCCGTAAACGGGTCNAGCACNGCNCCGATGATGGTTTCGTAATCCTCNCNGTACCGGTTGCGCTTGGCCAAGCGTTGCTGCAGCGCGATCGACACGCAGGCATGCGGGATACCGTAGGTGAAATTGACCGTGCCGTCGATCGGGTCGACCACCCAGCGCAGGTCGCTCTCAATATCGCCGGCGTTTTCCTCCTCACCGAGGATGGCGATTTCCGGGTGCGCCCGGGTCAGCATCGACTCAATTCTGCGTTGGCATCGCACGTCCAGTTCCAGCTTGATGTCGCGCTGTGTTGCTTCGTTGATTTTTTTAACCGCCATCAGGTTGCGCCGCATAATGTCGCCGGCTGCATGCGCCGCTTTCACCGCAGTCGCGAGCAGTTGTTTCTTCTCCTTAACGGTCATATAACTGTACTTTTCGTTTGTCGCAAGTTTTCACCCTAATCGGGCCTTCGACCACCTTCCCCCGAGGGATGAGGAATCAAGCTGGACGCGCTTGGCCAAGCGGGGTTACTTGGCTTGAACCATTAGGTCGCTAATCAACTGGGCGAAACGAGCGGGGTTCTTGACGGCAATTCCCTCGGTGAGCAGCGCCTGGTCGTAGAGCAGTTCGGAGTAATCGGCGATCTTCGGGTCCTTCTTATTGGCAGTGAACAGCTCATTCATCGTCTCGATGACCGGGTGGCTGGGGTTCAACTCGAGGATGCGCTTGGTCTCCGGCACCGGCTGGTTCATGGCGGCGAAGATGCGCTCCATCTGCGGATTCATGTCGCCCTCGTCGGTCACGAGGCAACTCGCGCTGTCGGTCAGCCGATCGGAGAGGCGCACCTCCTTCACGTCCTCCTTGAGGCTGTCCTGCACCTTTTTGATGAGTTTCTTGTATTTGCCAGAGACTTCCTTTTTCTGCTCATCGGCGAGTTTCTTTTCCTCCTCGCTGCCAAGGTCGATGTCGCCCTGGGCGATCGACTTGAGCTTTTTGCCGTCGTACTCGCCGAAGCCGGCGAGGATGAATTCGTCCACCGGCTCGATCATGAACAGCACCTCTATCTCCTTCTTCTTGAAAACCTCGAGGTGGGGGGAGTTCTCGACAGCGGCCCGGGAGGTGCCGGTGATGTAGTAGATCTCCTTTTGATCCAGCACCATGCGCTCGGTGTATTCCTTGAGCGACACGTATTTGCCCGGCTCGGTCTTGCTGCTCTCGAACAGGAGCAGTTCCTTGATTTTGTCCTTGTTGGCCTGGTCGACCTCGATGCCTTCCTTGAGCACCTTGCCGAACTCCCGGTAGAAACTGAGGTAATCCTCCTCCGATTTCTTCATCATCGTTTTCAGCTCGGAGAGGATCTTGGTGGTGACGCTCTTTTCGATCTGCTTGATGATGGCGTCTTCCTGCAGGATTTCTCGCGAGACATTGAGCGGGAGGTCGTTCGACTCGACTACACCCTTGACGAAGCGCAAGTAACGCGGCAGCAGCGCCTCGCAGTTGTCCATGATGAAGATCCGCTTCACGTAAAGGTGGATGCCGTGCTTGGTGCCTTCCTGCTGGAACATGTCGAACGGCGCCTTGGCCGGCAGGTACAGCAATGCCTTGAACTCAATCTTGCCCTCGGCGGAGTAATGGATGGTCTTGAGCGGGTCGGTGTAGTCGTGGGAGACGTGCTTGTAAAACTCGCTGTACTCCTCCTTTTTGACCTCACTCTTCGGGCGCATCCAGATCGCCTTCATCGAGTTGAGGGTTTCCTCGGTGATGGTGACCTTCTTTTCCGCGCCCTCCTTTGGTTTGCCCTCGTCGTCGAGCGGGGTGTCGTCGCGGGTGATGTCCATCACGACCGGGTACTCGACGAAGTCGGAGTATTTCTTGACGATCTGCCGCAGGCGAAACTCAACGATGTAATCCCGGTTCTCCTCGTTGAGGTGCAGCGTGATCTCGGTGCCGCGCTTGTCACGCCCGCCGTCGGAGAGTTCGTAGCTTCCATCGCCGCTGGACTCCCACGTCCATGACTCGTCGCTGCCGGCGGGGCGGGTCTTAAGGGTGACCTTGTCGGCGACCATGAAGGCGGAGTAAAAGCCGACGCCGAACTGCCCAATCAACTCCGGGTTGTCGGCGGTCTTGCCTTTTTTCAACTCCTCCATGAACTGCCGCGTGCCGGAGCGGGCGATGGTTCCGATGTTCGTTTCCAGTTCGTCGCGGGTCATGCCGATGCCGTTGTCCTCAATTCGCAGCGTCTTGGCCTCGTTGTCGACGAATAGCTTGATCCGAAACTCCGGGTCATCCTTGATGAGATCCTTGTCCGACAACGCCTTGAAGCGCAGTCGGTCGATTGCGTCGGAGCTGTTACTGATCAATTCCCGAAGGAAGATGTCCTTGTTCGAGTAGAGCGAGTGGATCACCAAGTCGAGCAGTTGCTGGACCTCGGTCTTGAATTCCTTTTTTTCCGTTGCCATGTGATGATGCGCGAAAAGCGCGGGAACAGTAAACCCATCGCCGGCCCGGACTGCAAGCCTTTAGGCCGCTTGGCCAAGCGCAGCGGGAGTTTCTGCTTCACGGGGACGGGGCGGGCGACTACCTTGGCCAAGCGCTGATCTATGACCGAGACTTCCGTTTCAACCCAGTTCGAGACCCCGGCTGCCCGGTTCACCGGCGGGGTTGAATTTGCGGCGCACTTTGCCCCGCGCCCGAACATCGCCCACGTCGTTCTCGATTTTGACGGGACGCTGTCGTTGATCCGCGAGGGGTGGCCGGAGGTGATGTTGCCGATGTTCGTGGAACTGCTGCCGCGGGTCGAAGGCGAGTCATCTGACGCCGTGCGCGCCATGCTGTGGGACGACATCATGACCCTGAACGGGCGGCAGACGATTTATCAAATGATGAAGTTCGCCGAGCGCGTCACCGAGCGGGGCGGCGAGGCGCTCGATCCACTGGAGTACAAGCACGATTACCTGCATCGACTTGAACTGCGGATTCAATCCCGGGTCGATCGATTGGCCAAGGGCGATGCCGAGCCGGTTGATTTTTTGCTGCACGGGGCGTTGGCCCTGCTGGACGGCATGGTTGCACGGGGGTGGCGGCTTTATCTGGCCAGCGGCACCGACGAGCCGTTCGTCAAGCGCGAGGCGGAACTGCTTGGGCTGACCCGGTATTTTGGCGATCAAATCTACGGGGCGCTGGATGACCATGAAAACTTCTCCAAGAAACAAGTGATCGAGCGGATCCTCAAGGAGAACAATGTACATGGCGACCGGTTAATGGTGATCGGCGATGGGTATGTGGAAATTGAAAACGGCAAAGACGTCGGTGCGCTTGCGGTGGCGGTGGCCAGCGACGAGGCCAACAACGGGGCGGGCCAGTTTGACGAGTGGAAACGCGAGCGGCTGCTTGGGGTCGGCGCGGACATCGTCGTTCCGGACTACCGGGACGCCGCCGTGTTGCTCGACGTGATCGAGGGAAAATGAAAGGCCGCAAACTAGACCTTCAACGAATCAAGCCGCTGCCGTTGGCCAAGCGCAATAGCCTGAGTGAGGTTGGTGAATTGCTGGTGCCAACCGATGCCGAGCCGGTGGCAATCGACAATGTGTTATCGGGCCAAGTGGCGCATTGTGCCGAGCGGATCCGCGAGGCCAGGGCCAACGGCAGGGCGGTGATCCTGATTTACGGGGCGCACCTGATCAAGAACGGTGCCGCGTTGATCCTCGACCGACTGATTGCCGATGGTTGGCTGTCGCACTTGGCCACGAACGGGGCTGGGACGATTCACGACTGGGAGTTCGCCTGGTTGGGTAGATCAACCGAATGCGTCCGCTCCAACGTGGCCTCCGGCACGTTCGGTACGTGGGAGGAGACCGGCCGCAACATCCACCTCGCGCTACTCGCCGGCGGAATTGAGGGGCTGGGTTATGGCGAGGCGCTTGGTCGACTGATCGACGGGGACGGCGTTGATTTGCCGGCGGCGGACGAGTTGGCCAAGCACATCGAGGCGGAGCCGGCGCATGAGTTGACCGCCGCCCGGGCCGAGTTGCTCCACGCCATGCGCGGCGCTTCCGTGCCGGAAGGGCGATACGAGCTGGAACATCGCTGGAAGGAGGCGTCAGTCGTCGCCTCGGCCTACCGACACGGGGTGCCGTTGACCGTGCATCCAGGGATTGGGTACGACATTATCTCGAACCATCCGATGTTCAACGGTGCGGCGATTGGCCGGGCGGCGCAGGTCGATTTTCAGACGTTCGCCGGGACACTCGAGCAACTCGACGGCGGGGTGGTGCTGTCGGTTGGCTCGGCGATCATGGGACCGCAGGTGTTCGAGAAGGCGTTGAGTTGCGTGAACCATTTGCGTCTTCAGGCCGGCCGGCCAATTGTGCGAGATCACTCGATGTACGTCGTCGACCTGCAGGACGGCGGGAACTGGGACTGGACACAGGGTGAGCCGCCCGTCACCAGCCCGGCCTATTACCTGCGCTTCTGCAAGACATACGCCCGCATGGGCGGTGAAATGCATTACCTGCAATGCGACAACCTGGCTTTTGTGCAGCACCTCTCCCGCGCGCTGGAGGGATGCAATTAACAAGTCGGGGTAACCGTGAGCGCGATCAGAAAACATCCACGCTTTCACCCTCATCCGGCCTTCGGCCACCTTCTCCCTGAGGGAGAAGGAATCGTACTGCGAGCGCTTGGCCAAGCTCACCCTCTCCCAGCGGGAGAGGGCCGGGGAGAGGGAGGAAGCAAACGGTGCATCGGAACATACGAATCACCATTAAATCGCCGAATAAAGAATTTACCGTGAACGCGGATCGCTTTGCAGAAATTACCGGCCGATTCTCCAAACTGCGGGTGGCGTTGGTCGGGGATTTTTGCCTCGACCGGTATCTCGAAATCGATCCTGCCCGGGCGGAGCGGTCGATCGAAACCGGGCTGGAAGTACTCAATGTAGCCCGGGTGCGTTCGCAGCCCGGCGGTTGCGGGACAATCCTGAACAACCTCGCGGCGCTTGGCGTGGGGACGGTCTATCCGGTCGGCTTCGCCGGCAACGACGGGGAGGGGTACGAGCTGATGCGCGCGCTTGGCCAAGTGGGCTGCGTCGATCTGGGGCATTTTTTCCAGACGCCGGAGCGCCGGACTTTTTCGTACACCAAGCCGCTGGTGATGGAGCCGGGGCAGTCGCCGCGGGAATTGAATCGGCTCGATTTCAAGAATTGGATCCCGACGCCGGAGGCGGTGCAGGAGAGGATTGCCGGGTCACTCGCCGCCTTGGCCAAGCGGGTGGACGCGATGGTGCTGCTTGAACAGGTTGATGAGGCAGGCACCGGCGTGCTGGCGGATGGCGTGTTGAATGCGCTTGGCGAAATTCGCCGCGACAATCCCGACCTGCTAATTCTCGCGGACAGTCGCCGTGGGGCAGGCCATTTTCCTGCCGTCGGGTTGAAGATGAATCGGGATGAGTTTGCCGTGATGACCGGCGAACCGGCGCCTATGCCGTTGGCGGATTTATGCGCGGCGGTCGGTCGCTTGGCCGCTGAGCAGGGCCAAGCCGTATTCGTGAGCCTGAGCGAGGAAGGCATCGCCGGAGCGATTCCGGGAGCGGTGGCGGAACAGGTGCCGTGCTACCCGGTGCGGGGCGAGATTGACATCGTCGGTGCTGGAGACGCAGTCATGGCCAACCTGGCGACGGCCATGGCGGCAGGCGCGGAGCCTGGCGAGGCGATGCGCTTGGCCATGGCGGCCGCCTCGGTGGTGGTGCATCAACTCGGCACCACGGGCACGGCGAGTCCGGGGGATTTACACGACTTGGTTTGCACTCACTGATAATGGGGCGGCTTGGTGACGTTGCCCTTGATTGCGTCCATTTCCTTGGACTCCACCCCAGCGATGAGCCGGTTGATTTGTACCTGCAGTTGCTGAATCACCTTGTCCTGCTCGATGATGGTTTGGTTGAGCGACTCCACCAGTTGCTCCAGGTGCGTCAGGTCGGACTCGATATTGACCAGCCGTTCGTCATTCGACATGGCGGCAGCGTAACCCGCACTGGGCCGGGAATCGACAACGAAGGCCCGTCGGTTTTGCCCTGACTTTTTACTTTGAAAGAGTATAATACCTGTTTTGAGATGAATTTGGATGACGCAAAGGAACTGAAACAACGGCTGGGATTTGGCGTAAACTTGAACTCCGACGCCGGCAGGCGTCGCATGGCAGAAGTGATCAACGCCAAGTTGTGGTTTCGCGGCCAGCCGATCGTCGGCGAGGAAAGCGAGTTTGCCCTGTTGAAAACCAGCAAGCATCTTCTCGCAAACTTGAGGGAGAAAAACCGCCTGCTGGCGGAGCACCATTGCCCGACCGATGCGCGAATCCAGGCGTTCCTGGACCGGACTCTCGAAGGCTGCGGTTGTGAGATTCCCCGCCTTCCGACCAACGCCTTGCAGCTGGAACACCACGGCTTGGCCCGTACCTTGTCTCTGCCGCCCGACAGCGATTCCTATTCGTCGGACTGCTTGGACTCGTACCGGGTCGAGCAGGGCGTGCTGCATAATCCGCGGAGCGACCGGCGCACGACCAAGGGGGTGTTTCACATCGTGCAGGGGGGGCTGCCGGTTCCGCACGACAAAAAGGAGGTGCCAAAGCGGGTGTTTGCCGCGCTGCTTGGCCAAGCGCTGGCCCCGCCGGACTCGGTGATGGAAATCCCGTTCACGAGCTCGCAGGAGGAGCGGGCTCGGCTGTTTGTCTCGTTGCTGCTGCGGCCGGTGGTGATGCCGGGAGTTGAGGGCGTATGCCCGGAGCGCTCGCTTGAGACGAGGTTTTTTGTGCCGGGCAGCTTCGTGGCCAATCTGGATTTCGTGGAGTCCATTTTCGGCAATGCCGGTGATCCGTACCTGACGGAAAACGATGCCGGGCTCGACCCGGAACATTGGACCGGGCACACCGGTTGCGTGGTGCTCGCCCCGCACCTGGTATCGCTTGGCAAAAAGGAGCTTGGCCTGCCGCATATTTCGGAGGCCACAGACCGGCAAAAACGGGACGGCATGTGCTGGCAATCGGAGGAGGAACGGTATAACGACGGTGGTGGATTCAAGGTGGCTTGCCGGGACGCCTCCGGGGTGATGGTCACGCTGATCGCCGACAATTATTTCGGTTACTGCAAGAAGGAGGTGAAGACCCAGATAAGTTTCTCCGCCAACCTGCTGGGTAACTCGGAGGAGGAGCATGCCGGTGGCGCGGTTGCTTTTTCCAGCTACGATCTCGGGGAGGAGTTTCATCTCAGCAACTTTGTCAAGGAGGTGGATCACACGTTTGATGAACTGCGGAAGTCGTTTGGCGACATGATGGAACTACAACCGGAAGGGTACGCCATCGACAAGCACCATAGAGACATCCAGTACATCCCGGAGGATTCCCGCGTGCTACTGAGAAAGCAGCGGATCAGTTGGAGCCGCGATGGGGAGGAGCAGGGCATCCGGTTGACACCCGGTGTGACGTACGTGCTGCCGTCCGGCTACAAGGTGTCGATGGTGCGGCGTTCGGTGGGTGGGCATTGGCGCCTGGTCGGGACTAGTGCGGAGGGCGTCTTTTGCCACAAGCCTTGCACGGTGTCCGGGGGCGGCAAGTCGGAGATCTCCAAATCCATCCGCGACGCCATTCTGGCTGGGCCTGTTTTTGTCGCCGATTATCACGATGATATGAAAGCCGTCGGCGAGATTCTCGAGCGGAATTATTCCGGGCGTTTCAATGAGCCACCGGAACTCAAGCGGGGACGCAGCGTGCTCGATGAGCGGCGCTCGCTCGGTTCGGTAGTCAAGCTGCTCACCCCCAGCCGCGCCTACACGGACGAATACAACGACTGGTTGGCCAGCATCCCGATGCACGTGAAGGATCTAGTGTTCACCATCAAGCGCTTTTACCGGCCGGAGTGGGGGGAGGATTGGCGGCGGCATTTCTCGGTGGACACCGTCAATGGCCAGGCTGGCAAGGAACTCAAGTACCGGCAGCAAAAACTGGTGGCTCAATACCTGCGGGTCGGTTTTAGCGAGGACGGTCTGTGGCGGACATTTACCCTGCGGAATGATTTCATCCCAACGGTCAAGCTGCAGCGTGAGGATGACATCTCGTCCAGCACGGTTGTCCCTGCGGGCGGCTTGGCCGGGGCGAGGGATGGGGAGCCGCGCTCCTCGCTCAAGTTCGTGGCCAACTGCGAGTATCGGTTTTTCCAGCGGCCGGACGACGCCATTCGACGCGGGTACGATAAGAAGGCCGAGGCCGATTTTTGTCGTGAGAATTTATTTGCGTCGAACTACCACCCGATCTCGCGGGAGGAGGCGCGCGACGAAATGGCGGACGCACTCGAGTTTGGCGATTACACGCCGGGGCTGCGGGAGGTCTTTACGGAGTTTCTCGATGAATCCAACACCCGCCAATTCATGGTCTCATCCGCCCGGCCGCGTATTGTGGATGGCGAGCCGACCAAGAACCCACGCTACCTGCAAAACCGGCCGGATGTGGAGGATGCCCGGGGGCGGTACCTTGCCGATGTCGGCACGCGTCTTTACCGCAGAGTGCCGCTTGGCCAAGCGGTGCGCTTTCCGGTGGACGCCGTGCTGGCGGGACGCCGCAACAACCCGCCCGACACGAAAGCCGGTATCCGGGCCTTGGCCGTTTACGGGCCAATTCATTATCAGGAATTGCCGGAACTGTTCATGGACTTTGTGAGTTCGCTCACCGGAAAGTCGCCCTCAACGACTGGGGCCGGATCGGAGGGGGCGCTGACCAAGGGGCCTTTCAACGCCCTCCCGCCGGTAGTGGACCTAAACAACGCGCTGGTCAGTTTCATGTTAACGGGTGATGACTGCTTTACGTCGGCGGCCGGTTACATCGGTCCGAAATATCGAGTGGACCACGACATTAGTCTGCTGATCCCGGAGTTGTGGGCGCGGATGGCTCCGGAGGAACGCCGGGCTGATTTCCTCATTAGCGGTGGCTATCTTGAGAAGCTCGACGACTTCGATCACAACGGCCAGCCCGTAATGGCGAGCCGCCTTGGTTACCGGATAACCAACCGGTTCGTACTCGATTTCTTTGGGCGCATTTTTACCAACCCGGATTCCGTCGTCCCGCCGGACATGCTCAAACCGGAATTGCAGGGGGTGGGCGATTACGTCGATGGCATCAACAACATCGTCGAAACCCAGCAGCGGATCGCCGGCAATTATTTCGAGGACGGTTCCGTTGACGACGCCATCCCGCCACTCAAGGCCCTGCTGCACATCATGGCGCATGGGCAGTTCGAGGGCAAAACGATCGACGACCCCGCTGTACGGTGTCTGTTTGACGTGAGCAAAGTGCGCGGACAGCAATGGTACCTCGACCGACTCGCGGCCAAGCAGCAGCGGGATGTCCGCTACCTCGAGGCCCAGCGGGACTATTTAAAAGTGTTCCTCGGGAAGGAGACTCACCGGGAGGAGGCAGAGCGGCTCGACTTGGCCAAGCGCTTGGCCAAGCTGGAGGAGCAACTGGTTACGGCCCAAGGCAGCGACTATCTTGAATCACTGAACGGCACACTGGGGCTGGATACGTCGCTGGCATAACCGGCAAAAAGGGCGGGGTATCGAAGGGGAGGGGGAATGGCTCCTGAGGCTGGACTCGAACCAGCAACCTATTGGTTAACAGCCAACCGCTCTACCATTGAGCTACTCAGGAACCCCGAGGGGCGGGGAATCTAGCGGCAGCCCGTATCGCTCGTCAACAGATTTCGCGTGCCAAGGGGTTCACCGTTTGGTCGAAGCTCTTGGCTTGTGTTTCGACCGTGCAGCCGCCATACCGGTTGGGTGCAGTCGCAACTCCAGGAAGCAGCCGCAGTGCTCCGTACCGCAACCTCATTACAGCCGCGATTGGCCATCGTGTTGGGTAGCGCCTTCGGCCAGGTTGCCGAAGTGGTTACGGATGCCAAAAGAGTGGGCTTCACCGACCTGCCCGGGTGCGCCAAGCCGGGGGTGGACGGCCACGCTGGGCAATTCATCATCGGCCGCCTCGGCGGAGCGGAAGTCCTGCTGCAGGCGGGGCGGTTGCACTACTACGAGGGTCACTCGATGGCAAAGGTCACTTACCCGATCCGAGTCATGGCGGCATTTGGCATCGAGAAACTGTTGCTCACCAACGCCGCCGGAGGCATCGCGGAAGACCTCACCGTCGGCGATTTCATGCGAATCACCGATCACATCAACCTGATGGGCGACAACCCACTGCGCGGCATCGCCACAGCCACCCTCCCGCGATTCGTGGACATGTCCATCGCCTATTCTGAACCGCTTGGCCAAGCGCTTGGCCAAGCCGCCGCCGACTGTGGCATCGAGTTGAAAAGCGGAGTGTTCGCGGCGGTGCCCGGCCCAAGCTACGAGACGCCAGCCGAGATCCGGGCCTTCGCGTCGCTGGGTGCTGACGCCATTGCGATGAGCACCGTCCCGGAGACAATCGTTGCCCGCCAGCTAGGCCTTGAGGTCGCCGGCCTATCATGCATCACCAACGCCGCCGCCGGCTTGGCCCAGTCTGCAATCAGCCACGAGGAGGTGCTCCAACAATCCTGCCGATCCGGCAGTCAGGCAGCAAAACTGCTGACGAGCTTTTGCGAGTTCGTAGCAACGAATGGGACGCAGATGAACGCAGATGATCAGGATTGATTGGTTTTTTTTGTCTATGACATTTAAACATCAGGAATTAACGGAACAGATCATCAAGGCATATGTAGGTAGGGATTTGCGTTTTTAAAACTTATCATCTTGAAAATCATGTGAATCCGCGTTCATCTGCGTCCCGTATTTAAAACAACAATGAAATTTGCCATTTGCAATGAGGTGTTTGAGGGGTGGTCGATTGATGACTCCATCCGGTTTGTGGCGGAGACGGGGTACGACGCGATCGAGATAGCGCCGTTTACCTTGGCTCAATACGTGACCGAAATACCGATCGCGGAGCGGCAGAGGATACGCAGAATTGCGGAGGATAACGGCATTGAGGTTTCCGCCATCCACTGGGTGCTCATCAAAACCGAGGGGCTGTACATGACGCACACGGATGAGGCCGTACGTGAGAAAACCTCGGATTACTTTTGTGAACTGGTGGATTGTTGTGCTGACCTCGGTGGGAAGGCGATTGTGGTTGGATCGCCCAAGTTGAGGAACCTTCTGCCGGGGGTGAGCTTTGAGCAGGCCTGGGAGTTGGCCCGGGAGACGTTCGCCAAGTCGATCAAGCGGGCGGAGGAAAAGGGGGTGACGATTTGTTTCGAGCCGCTGGCTCCGTCCGAGACCGATTTCATCAACACGGCAGAGCAGGCGATTGAGTTCGTCAGTCAGTTCGACAGCGACGCCTTCAAGATCATTCTCGACGTCAAGGCAATGTCTTCGGAGGCAAAACCGATCCCGGAGATCATCCGGGATTCGCATCCGAATTTCGCCTACTTCCATTGCAACGATGCCAACCTCAAGGGGCCGGGCTTCGGAGACGTTGATTTTAAGCCGATCTTCGGCGCGCTGAAGGAGGTCGGCTACGGTGGGGTGGCTTCAGTCGAGGTGTTTGATTTTGAAGAGGGGCCGGAAACGATCGCCCGCGAAAGCCTCCGCTACATGAAGGAGGCTTCGGCTTAGGCCAAGCGCTTGGCCTGTGGGCTATGGACGGGCCTGCAGTTCGTAGTTGAGGACGGCGAGGCAGTAGATGGCGGCGGTCTCACTGCGGAGCACGAGCGGGCCAAGCGTGATCGGCTGGGCACCGGTGCGGATGGTGTTGATCTCCGCCGGGGTGTAGTCACCTTCCGGCCCGACCCAGATTGCCAGTTTGCGCGGCGCTTGGCCTTGTTCGGCGGCGTGGGCATCAATCTGTTCGCGGGGATGTTTTGCGTCGGGCTGAAGGGTGGCGATCAACGAAAGGTCGGATTGACCCGCATCCGCCAGAGCGGCCTTGGGTGTCATCGGCAGATCGAGCTTGGGCAACCAAGCGGATCCGCATTGCTTGATCGACTCGATGCAGATGCCTCGCCATTTGTCGACCTTGGCGGCGGCCTTGGCCTCGTCCCAGTCCGGGACGGAGCGCTCGGAGAGTACCGGCACGATCCGGTACGCCCCCAACTCGGCGGCTTTTTGCACGATGAAGTCCATCGCCTTGCCCTTGGCCACGGCCTGATAAAGCGTGATCTCAAACGGCAGCGGGGCGACGATGTTTTCCTGGATGACTTCGAGCGAGACGGCATCGCTGCGCACCTCGCTCGTCTGGCAGAGCAATTCCTTGCCGGCGCCGTTCAGGACGACAACCCGGTCGCCTTCGCGAAGTCGAAGTACGGAGCGGGCGTGTTTGGATTCCTGCGGGGAGAGGTGCAGGGGGGTGTTGTGACAATCCTCCGGGGCGATAAAGAAACGGTGCATGATTCAGGTGCGGATCAGCTAAAGAACTTCTTGGCCTTCTCGAAGAAGGAACCGCGCATGGGATTGACGCGGTCGTCGCACAGTTCGCCGAACTCGGAGAGCTTGGCCTTTTGCGCTGAGTTGAGCCGGGTTGGCACCTCGACGATGACGCGCACGTGCAGGTCGCCTTGACCGTAGCCCTGAACGTTTTTCACGCCTTTGCCGCGCAGGCGCAGGATGGTGCCGGACTGTGTGCCGGGCGGAACGTTGATGCGAGAACTGCCGCTGAGTGTGGGCACTTCGATCTCCGAGCCAAGCGCGGCCTGCGTGAAGCTGACTGGCACCTCGCACTGGAGGTCGTCGCCGTCCCGTTCGAATATCTCATGCTCCTTCACGTGCAGCACGACGTAAAGGTCGCCCGGTTTGCCGCCGTGCACGCCAGCCTCGCCGTTGCCGGTGGAGCGCAGCCGCGCTCCGGTGTCGACGCCGGCCGGGACGCGGATGGTGACCTTGCCGGACTTGTCGCGGCGACCTTCGCCGTTGCACTTGGGGCAAGGTTTGTCGATGGTGGAGCCGCTGCCGTCGCAGTGGGGGCAGGTTTGCGCCACGCTGAAAAAGCCCTGCGACTGGACGACCTGCCCGCGGCCGTTGCAGGTGCCGCAGGGGGTGCGGCGACCGCCGTCTGCCGCTCCGCTGCCGTTACACGAGTCACAGGCGTCGAGCTTGTTGAGGCGGATTTCCTTTTCACAACCGTGAACGGCCTCCTCGAAACTCAGCTCCATGTCGTAGCGCAGGTCGGAACCCCGTGACGGGCCGGAGGAACTGCGCTGGCCGCCTCCGCCGAACAAGTCCTCGAAGATGCTCCCTCCTCCTCCGCCACCCCCGCTGCTGAAGACTTCGCGGAAAATGTCGAACGGGTCGTGGAAACCGCCCCCACCGCGACTGGCCCGTGAATCGGGGCCGAAGGCGGCGTGGCCATACTGGTCGTAAGCCGCTTTTTTTTTGGGATCGCTCAGCGCCTCGTATGCCTCGCCTATTTCCTTGAATTTTTCCTCGGCCTCGCTGTCGCCGGGGTTTTTGTCGGGGTGAAACTTGACGGCCAACTTGCGATAGGCCTTTTTGATTTCATCTGCTGAGGCGCCCTTGGCCAGCCCAAGCACCTCGTAGTAGTCACGCTTGGCCATGGTTATTCTTCCGTCTCCTCTTCATCCTCCGAGACTGGCGCGGCCACGACGACGGATGCGGCCCGGAGTAGGCGATCCCGCAGGCGGTAGCCTTTCCGGGTTTGCTCGAGCACGGTGCCTTCGTCGGCCTCGTCGGTTTGCTTGCGGGACATGGCCTCGTGCTGGGACGGGTCGAACGCCTGGCCAATGGCGTCGATTTCCGTGACACCGGCTTCCTCAATGGTGCGCTTGAGTTGGGTGTAGACCATCTCGATCCCGGTCTTGAGCGACTCGATGTTATTGGCACCGGAGTCCCGGGTGGCGGTGATGGCCATCTCAAAGCTGTCCATCGTGGGCAATAGATTCCCGATGAGTGCCTCGTTGGCGTACCGGATGGCGTCCAGCTTCTCCTTGGCCAAGCGCTTGCGGAGATTGTCCGCCTCGGCGACCTGTCGCTGGAGCCGGTCGTAATATTCCGCCGCCTTGGCCGCCTGTTCCCGGAGTTCATTCAATTCCTCCGGCGTGGGTGGCGGCAGCTCCTCCTCCGCTTGGCCAAGCGCTTGGTCTTCCTTCTCCGGTTCGGGTTGGGTGGAGTTGTCTTTTTCCTCCTCTGCGGCGATCTCGATCTGGCTGCTCTTCTTGTCTTCCTTTTTGGCTTTGCTGCTCATGTATGTGCGCCGATAACCGGCGGCAAATGTTGTACACGACTCCACGGGACAGGGCAACCGCGAAGCTCGCCCGGCTGGGCGGGAGGTTGATTGCATCGGGTGGGGAATGCCGCTACGGTTCGAGCCGGTTTTAACGCATGCCGGAAAAGAGTAAAAAAGAGGTGGAGCCGCAGGCCCGCGAGTTTTTTGACAAGGGGCTGGTTGCGCTGCGCAAGGAGAACCTCGAGTACGCCACCAAGCTGTTCGAGCAGGCGCTCCGGCGTGAGCCGGGCTTCTTCGAGTGCCGCGAGGCGCTCCGGCTGAATCAATTCAAGAGAGCAGGCAAGAAGAGCGGTTTTTTCCGGATGTTCGGCAAAACGACCTCGTCGTCACTCCTGCCGAAGGGGCAGTTGGCGCTGAAGAAGGATCCGCTCGAGGCGATTGAGGTGGCGGAGCAAATCCTGAACGACGACCCATACAGCGTGCTGGGCAACAAGCTGTTGGCCGAGGCGGCCACGGCGGCCGGGTTCCCGCGCACGGCGGTGTTCGCGTGGGACCTGGTCATGAAGCAACAGCCGGACGACAAGGCCAACACGATGAAGTATTGTCAGGCTTTGGTGAACAACGGCGAGGTGGCCAAGGCGGAGGAAAGCTGCGCGGCGCTGGCCCACGCGCATCCCACCGACCAGGAGGTGCTGCAACTCTCCAAGAACCTGACCGCCAGTCGGACGCTCTCCGAGGGAGGGTACGACAAGGTGGCCTCTGGCGAGGCCGACTACCGCGCGGTACTAAAGGACGAGGAGGAGGCGGTGCTGCTCGAGCAGGAAAATCGCCGCTCGGAGCAGGAGTCCACCGCCGAGCACCTGATCGCTGAGTACGAGAAGCGGCTGAAAGACGACCCGGACAACCTGAAGTTGATCCGTTCGCTGGCGGAGCTGCATTGCCGCATTAAGCATTTTGACAAGTCGATCGGCTATTACGAGCGGTTTAACAAGACCAACCTCCGCTCCGACGCCGCTGTCGACCGGGCCATCGTCGACACCAAGCTGCTTCAATTCGACTGGCGCATTGAGCAGGCCGGTGAAGCTGAGGCTGGTGAATTAAGCGACGAGCGCAAGGCGTTCGAGATGGAGCAGATCCAGCGCCTGTCCGAACAGTACCCGTCCGACCTGTCGCTGCGCTACGACCTTGGCGTACTGCAACTCGAGGCCGGTGAGATCACGGCGGCGATCCAGTCGTTCCAGCGCGCGCAGGCCAATCCCCACCGGGAGATCGCGTCGCTGATGCACATCGGCCGCTGCTTTGCCAAGCGGGGCATGAACGACATGGCGGCCGGCACATTGCAAAAGGCGCTCGACAAAAAGGAGGTCATGGACGACGAGAAAATGGATTTGCACTACCAACTCGGCTGCGTGCTCGACTCGATGGAACGCAGGGAGGAGTCGATCGACCAGTTCAAGATTATTTACGAGAGGGATATCGGCTACCGCGATGTCGGTGAGCGGGTGGATGCCTACTACGCCAGCCTCGGGTAGGTGGCTGTGATACGATGAAATCGATGACCGGATACGGACGGGGAGAATGCGCTGCCAAGGGCGCGCAAATCGTCGTCGAGTTAAACACGGTAAACCGCAAACAGGCCGAGGTGACGCTGGGGGTTCCGGCTGAACTCGAGTCGATGGAGTCTGAATTACGGGACATGGTTCTCGCCTCCGTTTCCCGTGGTCGCGTAAACGGCAGGGTGACACTGCGGCGTTCGGGCGCGAACCGCGCTGCTTCGAGCGCCATTAATGAAGCCCAAGCCAAGGCGTACCGGCGGGAACTGGCCAAGCTGGCCAAGTCGCTGAAAATGCCGGATGACCTTTCGCTGGACACATTGCTGCGCCTGCCCGGCGTGCTGGAGCCGACCGAGCCGGCGCTGGACGGCAAGGCGTATCGCGCCCCGGCCAAGCGGGCGCTTGGCCAGGCGCTCGAGGCGTTGCAGGCCATGCGCGGCAAAGAGGGGAGCAACCTGAAGCGGGACTTGGCCAAGCGCCTGGGCGAATTGAAGCGCGTAGCCAAGCGGGTGGCCAAGCGCGCCCCGGCGGTATTGAAACAGCATCGCAGGCGGCTGATTGAGCGGCTGGGCAAGGTCGGTATCGAGACGCCCGCAGCGGACGATGAACGGCTGCTCCGGGAGATGGTTTATTACACCGACCGGATGGACATCACCGAGGAATTGACCCGGCTCGACAGCCATTTTGGGCAAGTGGAGCAATGCCTTCACGTCACGCAGCCGGTCGGCCGCAAGCTCGATTTTTTGGCGCAGGAAATGTTCCGTGAGATCAATACGATCGGCTCGAAGGCCAACGACGGGGTGATTTCCGGCGAGGTGGTCACTCTCAAAACCGAGCTGGAGAAAATCCGCGAGCAGGTGCAAAACGTCGAATGAGCAGTGCCGTTTCCAGCATACCGCTTTTGGTGGTAATCTCCGCGCCGTCCGGTGCCGGCAAAACGACGCTTTGCGACAATGTTCGCGCCGCTCTGCCAAGCGCCACCCGCGCAGTGACCTGCACCACCCGCAAGCCGAGGGAGGGGGAACAGGACGGCGACGATTATTACTTCCTTGGTGAGGAGGAGTTTTTGGCGCGTGTTGAGGGAGGGGAGTTCCTGGAGTATGCCGTCGTGCATGGGAATCATTACGGAGTGCTCAAGTCGGAGCTGCGCGCCAAGCTCGCCGTGGGGAGCGACGTGCTGCTGAACATCGACGTGCAGGGCGCGGCAACCATTCGCGAACGCGCGGCGGCCGATCCGGTGCTGAACCGCTCGCTGCTCACGGTGTTTCTCTGCCCACCAAGCTTGGAGGAACTGGAACATCGGCTTCGCGGCCGTGGCACCGACTCCGAGGGTGTCATCGCCGGGCGACTGGCAATTGCGAAGGATGAGATGAGCCAAGCCGGACAGTTTGACCACACGTTGACCAGCCAAACCCGCGAGGCTGATGTCGAGCAGTTGCTTGCGATAATCGAGAACGCCCGCTTGGCCAAGTGCGACGCCATCCCGACCGATGAGTGAACCCAAAAACATAGTGCTCGGAGTAAGCGGCTCGATTGCCGCCCACAAGGCAATCGACCTCGCCAGCCTGCTGGCCAAGGCCGGTTGCGTGGTGGATGTGGTGCTGACTCAGGAGGCACAGCAATTCGTCCAGTCGCTGCCATTCCAAACCCTCACCCGAAGGCGGGTGATCACCAGCCTTTACGACGAGGAGGAGAGCGGCGTGGTTCATGTACGCGCAGCCGACCGGGCCGATTTGCTGCTGGTGGCCCCGGCCACGGCGAACACCTTGGCCAAGCTGGCCCTTGGTCTCGCCGACGATGCGCTGGGCTGTATCGCGCTGGCGCTGCGGCCCGAGGCCAAGCTGCTGGTGGCCCCGGCAATGAATGGGAAAATGTGGAGTCACCCCGCCACCGAGGCAAACGTCGCCACGCTGGCGCGTCGTGGCGCGGCATTCATCGGTCCGGACGAGGGTCTGCTGTCTTGCGGTTACGAAGGCATCGGACGGCTTTGGCCGGTGGACGGGATTGCCGCCCAAGCGCTGCAAATGCTGGGTATCGAGCCGGCGGACGATTGAGAAAATGGCCTCCCCAAGAGGCAG
The DNA here is from genome assembly GCA_002686755.1 of Verrucomicrobiales bacterium. Classification (GTDB taxonomy): domain Bacteria; phylum Verrucomicrobiota; class Verrucomicrobiia; order Limisphaerales; family UBA1096; genus UBA1096. Next base: position 19,724 of record NYYJ01000138.1, on the reverse strand, counting down.
TAAAACCCGAATAGACTGGTGGCGGCTGTCCCAGTTGTTCAAGTCCGTTGCGCCGGACGACGGCTCGCAGCGTGCGCGAATCCAGTTCATGGAGCGCAACACAGTCCTGCCGGTCAAGGCGGTTTATTTTCTCGTCCTTATTTTTTATCTCTATTTCACTGAGTGGCCGGAGATGATGGACGCCGACCGCGTGCGCTGGACGCTGCTGCGTACGATCCAGTGGTTCTTCGTCTTCTGCCTCATTGTCAACGTGATCATCGGCGTGATGCTCATCCGGATGGAGGAGTTTTCCACGAGGGTGCTTCGGGAGGTGGTGTTTTCCATCTGCCTATTCGATGCGTTGCTGCTGGCGATGATGACGGAGTTGACCGGCGGGTTCGAGAGTTTCTTGTTTTGGATGTTCCTCGGGTTGCAGATCCGCAACGCGATCAGCATGCCGATCGCCTCGACGCAGATCGTGGCGAATCTCTCCGTCAGCGTGATCTATCTTTGCGCCGGCGCGTTCGACATCGTGGTCGCGCGCTCGGAGGAGGAGCTTGGCAATATCGCGGGCGAACCGGTCATGCTGCGGGCGTTGCTGCTGATGCTGATGACCGCCTGCGGTTACGGGTTGCAGGTGTTGATTGACAAGCAGCGCCGGATGGAGGCCGAGGAGGATGAATTCGACCGGCGGCAGAGCCAGCTCCAGGCGTCGGGGCGGCTCGCGGCGGAGATCGCGCACCAGGTGAAGAACCCGCTGGGCATCATCAACAACGCCGCGTTCGCGCTTGGCCAAGCGAGCGACGGGAACGAGTCGGCCAAGCGCCAGGTGGGCCTGATCCGCGAGGAGGTCAACAAGGCGGACCAGATCATCACCAAGCTGATGGGCTACGCGCAGTTGGTCGAGGGGCGCTTGGCCAAGCTTAACGTGAACGAGACACTCGATGCGGCCATCTTGCAGGTGTTTCCGAGGGGCAGCCGGTTCGGCACCCGTATCCGGCGCGAATACGGGATCGCCCTGCCGCCGCTGCTGGCCCAGCCGGAGCACATCAGCGAGGTGTTTGTCAACGTCATCCAGAATGCCCGCGAAGTGCTGGGGGACAACGGCGAAATCCGGATCAAGACCAGCTACGAGGGGGATTACACCTTCCGGGTGGTGATCGAGGACAACGGCCCGGGCATCCCGCCGGATCTGCTCGAGTCGGTCTTCGAGCCGTACCATACCACCAAGGAAAAAGGCACTGGGCTTGGCTTGGCCATCGTCCGGCACAACACCGAATTGTACGGCGGTACGGTTAAAATTGAATCGGAACTTGGAAAATACACCCGGTTCAACCTACTCTTCCCAGGAAGGACAGCCATTCGGCTCCAGACGAAATGAACAAGAACCAAAGCCTGCTGGTGGTGGATGATGAGCGCAACATGCGCGAGTCGCTCAAGACGGTTCTGGAGTCGCGGGGATACCAAGTCGACACCGTCGAGTCGGCGGAGGAAGGGCTCAAGGCGGTTGAGGCGTCAGGCTATTTCATGGTCATCACCGACGCGCGGCTCGAGGGGATGAGCGGCTACGAGTTCCTCCGTGAAACTCACGAGCGATGGCCCGACCTGCCGGTGCTGATGATCACCGCCTACGCCACGCCGAAACTGGCGGTGGAGGCGATCCAGACCGGCGCGATCGATTATCTCTCCAAGCCGTTCGAGCCGGAGGAACTGCTGCACTCCGTCAACCGGTGCTCCGAGCGGCACGAGCTCATCCGGCAGAATGAAAAGCTCAAGGCGCGGCTGCCCTTCGGCTACCAGCTGGACGACATCATCGGGAACTGCGACAGCTTGAAGGAGCTGCGCGAAATGATCCGGACGGTTGGCCCGACCGAGGCCACGATCCTGATTCTCGGCGAGAGCGGAACCGGCAAGGAATTGATCGCAGGATCGGTTCACCACTCCAGCCAGCGGCGGGAGGAGCCGTACGTTCGGTTGAACTGCGCGGCCATCCCGGAGACCCTGCTCGAGAGCGAACTGTTCGGACACGAGAAAGGCTCGTTCACCGGCGCGGTGAAACAGAAGGCGGGGCAGGTGGAGGAGGCCGACGGCGGCACGTTGTTCCTCGACGAGATCGGCGAGATGTCCCGTTCGCTGCAGGCCAAGCTGCTGCGCTTCCTCGAGGATGGCTCGTTCGTCCGCGTGGGCGGTACGGAGGAGCTCCGGGTGAACGTCCGCATCATCGCGGCGACCAACCGCGACATCATCGATGCCATCGAGAACGGCGATTTCAGGGAGGACCTTTACCATCGGTTGAACGTGGTGCAGCTGAGGGTGTCGCCGCTGCGGGATCGCGACGGGGATGTCATCCTGTTGGCGGATCATTTCCTGTCCGGGTTTGGTCGGAAGATGAACAAGCAGTTCCAGCCCCTCACCCGCGAGGTGCGGCACATGCTCGAGAGGCATCATTGGCCGGGCAACGTCCGGGAGTTGAGGAACACGATGGAGCGCGCGGTGATCCTCTCCACTACCGATGAGATCCTCCCCGTCAACCTGCCTGATTTTCGTTTCGAGACCCGCCTGCGGAAGGAGGATGACTCCACGGCGTCCTACGAGGGGCTTTCACTCGAGGAGGCGCTTGGGTCGTTTGAGCGCGACATGATCCGTGCCGAACTGGCCCGCAACGACCGGAACCTCAGCCGAACTGCTAAAAAATTGGGAATCAGCCGGCACGCCTTGCGCTACCGGATGACCCGCCTCCAGTTGACCCCCGAGCCGGGCGCGGATGAAGAGTCGAACCCGGCTGCCGAATGAACCTGCCGATGAACACCCATTTTCAAATCTTGGCCCTTTTTAACCCCGGCAATCCAAATGTCGGTGGCGGATTTCTGGACTCACTCCGGGGGCCTCTGTTAATTGTCGCCATAGCGCTTGGTCTCGCCCTCATCATTGCGATGGTGATCCTGTCGATGCACCGCGACGGCGGCGGCAAGCGATCTAAACAAAGCCGTGGCGCCCGCCTGACGACATCCAAACCTGTGGCCCCGGGCGAGGAGAGCACCCGGCGTAAAAAACGCCGCCGGCACAAACGCCGCCGCCGGGATCACCGTAAGCGCAACCCAACCTTGTCCGAAACCGGCGGCCTGCCGCCAAAGGAAAGCGGCCAGCCGGAGCCTGGAGACGACAAACCGGATCAGTGATGCCGGCATCACAAGGGCAGTTGGTCACGGCAAAAAGCGGCTCCAACCTGGCAGCCGCCTTTTTCTTGCTGCCCAAGGCCAAGCGCCAAGCGATGGTCGCACTGTACGCCTTTTGCCGCGCGGTTGACGACGTGGCGGACGATGAGGCCGTGCCTTTGGCCAAGCGCGCCGGGATGCTTCAGCAATGGCGGGACGACATCCGCCGGGCCTGCGAATGGGGCGAACCTCATTTCGAGCTTTGCCGCGAGTTGCGGCCGTTCATTCGCCAGTTCGATCTCCCCATCCAGTTGTTTGAGGAATTGCTCGATGGGATGGAGGCCGACCTTGAGAAAACCCGCTACACCGACTTTAACGAGTTAAAACTTTACTGCCACCGCGCCGCCTCGGTGGTGGGCCTGCTGAGCATCCGGATTTTCGGGTGTGCTGGAGACCAAGCGGAGCGGTACGCGGAGAACCTTGGCCAAGCGCTTCAATTAACCAACATCCTGCGCGATGTCGCCGAGGATGCCAAGCGTGGGAGGATTTCCCTGCCGCAATCGATGCTGGAGAAACACGGAGTCGCGGAGGAAGACATTTACAGCAACCGCTATACGACCGGATACGCCAACGCCGCCCAGGAAATCGCCGAGCGCGCCTGGGCGCATTACCGTCTGGCCCGCGAGTCGTTTCAGGCGGAGCAGGGACGCCAGCTCGTCGCCTCCGAAGCGATGGGGGCCATCTACTGGTGCCTGCTGGGCCGGTTACGGGCGAACGAATATGATGTCTTCAGCCCGGGCGTCGGCAGGGTGAAAATGAGTCGCTTGGCCAAGCTGGGAATCGGATTGAAAACCTGGCTTCGTTTGCGGGGCAAATCTTACACGCCGGCCTACGGCTAGACGGCCGGGGAGGCTGTGCGTTTCAGGTTTGCCTCGAGTTGATTCCGAAACACGTATCGGTTGTGCGGCGTGATCACCACTGGTCGCCGTCCGCTTTTGCGGTAGAGTACAAGCATCCGGTGATTTCCGTTCAAGGTGTTCCGCCAGACTTCCGGCTTTCCTTTGAGCCGTTTCGAGACCCTGTTGATGTCGGAGAGCGGGATTCGGCGTAGGGCGAATCCCATCCATTCAACCACCACGGCGCTGGAGTCGACCCGGAAATCCACCCTCGGCATGGCCCAGAAAACGGCCACGACAATCAACAACCAAGTCCCCGGAACCGCCCAAATAATGGCATTCCAATTTTCTGACAGGAAATCAAGTTGCACGATGCAGTTTCGGGCGGGGCTCTACCTCGGGTCGGGGATGAAAAGGGATTGGCCGATCCGCATCGTCCGCGGGTTCAGGTTTGGATTGGCGTCGAGCACCGACTTGAGGGTGATTCGTTTTGTGACTCCCTGCGCCTTTAGCTTGGCATTGTAGGCGGCGACGATGGCCGAGATGGTCTGATTGGCCTCGACGATATGGGTGAACCCTTTTTCCGAGCGCGGCGCTGGGGCGGGCGGCTTGGCTCCAGTCGGGCCTGACCGGAGAAAGGCCTGCATCTCCTTCAGGATCACATCCTTGTCCTGGACGCGTTTGCGGTCCACTTCGCGGATCGACTTGGCCAAGCTCTCCAAGTCTGATCGGGTGACGGCGGCGGGATCTTTCGTCGCTGCCTGGGCGCGGAGTTGGCGCACCTCGGTGCGCAGCTTGGAGAGTTCGCTCTTAAGGGCGTTGTGCGCCTCGAGCAGATCCGCCAGTTGGCTCTGCAAACGCCGGTAATCCTCCCGCAATGCACGCGTTTCGAGTGACGATCCCTGCGCCAGGGTGGTCGCGGGTTGCAACAGGCAGGTCGCCCCCAAAAACAGGCCGGACAATAACAAACGCTTCATGTCGGCAACCTAATCCCGCGCTCGCGCCAACTCAAGCCGAAGCCAGAGTTTTTGCCATATTTTGGTTGCCGCCGCTTGGCCAAGCGGGCTCAATCCGCGCCGTGCAATCGTTCTTCCGCTGGCTGACCCATCTGTTCCCGCTCTGGTCGGTGATCGTCGCCGTGGTGGCGCTGGCTTGGCCAAGCGCGTTTGGCTGGTACACCGGCACGATGATCCGGGTCGGCCTCGGAATCATCATGCTGGGAATGGGGCTCACGCTGACGCTGGATGACTTTCGCCGGGTGTTCGTCATCCCGTTCGCCCTGTTGGGCGGCGTGGCGCTTCAGTTTGTCGTGATGCCGCTGCTCGGTTGGGGCATCGGCCACTGGATGGCATTGCCCCGCGACATGGCGGTCGGGCTCGTGCTGGTGGCCTGTTGCCCCGGCGGAACAGCCTCGAACGTCGTCGCCTTTCTCGCCCGGGCCAATGTCGCGTTATCCGTCAGCATGACCGCGATCTCGACAACGCTGGCCGTTGTGCTGACACCGTTGCTGACCAAGTTTTACGTGGGCGAACGNGTGCCGGTCGATGCGCTTGGGCTGCTGCAGACCATCCTGATCATCGTCATCCTGCCGGTTGCTGCCGGGACGGCCATCAATCATTTCTTCGGGCGTGCGGCCAAGCGGATCGCGGCCGTCTCCCCATTCATATCGGTGCTGTTTATTATCCTGATTGTCGGCTACATCCTTTCCATTAACCGCGATTCCATTCTGGAGAATTGGCGGACGCTGGTCGCGGCGACGCTGCTGCTGCACGTCGGCGGATTCGGGTTGGGCTACGGCTTGGCCCGTGCGATGAAGATCAACGAACTGTCCAGCCGGACGGTTTCGATAGAGGTCGGCATGCAGAACAGTGGGCTGGGGGTGGAGTTGGCCAAGACGCATTTCACAGCGTTGACCGCGGTGCCATGCGCCGTCAGCGCCGTGATGCATTGCCTCCTTGGGAGCGTGGCCGCCGGCGTGTGGCGGCTGCGCAACGCGAAGCAGGACGCCGGTCAGCAATAGATTGCCAACGAGCCGATTCGGGTGTTTATTTGCCTCTTTACACGGGAAAATGGCTGATCGAAAAAACATCCTCGACCTTTATTTTTTGGACGCCCGGGCGCGGCTGATTGACATCGCAGCGTACATGGATCGCGTGGACCGCGCCGATGGCGAGACCGACTTTCGCCACGACGCCTTTCGTAAGGCGTTGAAGGCCCTCGACAGCGCCCAACCGGATCGCGCCGAAAAAGTGCTGCAGGCTTTCAGTGATCCCACGGACGACCCCATCCCGGCGGCCACCACCAAGGCCGCCTGCGGAGCCTGGCCCGGCGGGGACAACGCCTAACCCAGCGATGCGTTACATCGAGCCACACGGCCACATGGTCAGCCGCACGACGGACGATTACCAGGCCATGGCCATGGCCGGTTGCCAGGCGGTGTGCGAACCGGCGTTTTGGGCCGGGTTCGACCGCAGCTCGGCGCAGGGGTTTTACGACTACTTTTGCCAACTCACGCAGCACGAGCCGCGGCGCGCGTCGATGTTTGGCCTGCCACATTACACATGGCTCTGCATCAACCCGAAGGAGTCGGAGGATGTCGCGCTGGCCGACGAGGTGCTGGCGATCATACCGGAATTCATCGACAGCCCAAACGTGCTCGGCATCGGCGAGATCGGCCTGAACAAGAACAGCCGCAACGAGATGACCGTGCTGGAGAAACACGTCGACCTCGCCGCAAGCCGCGACCAGTTGATCCTCGTGCACACACCGCACCTCGAAGACAAGCGCAAGGGCACGCGACTGATCCTCGACGTACTCAAGGCCGACAGCCGCATCCGGCCGGAGCGTTGCATCATCGACCACGTCGAGGAGCACACGGTGAAGATGGTGCTCGACGACGGCTTCTGGGCCGGCATGACCCTGTACCCGGAAACCAAGTGCACGGCCAACCGTGCCGTCGACATTCTCGAGGTGTACGGGAACGAACGCATCTGGATGAACAGCGCGTGCGACTGGGGCATCAGCGTGCCGTTGGCCGTNCCNCNNGCCGCGCAGGANATGAAACGCCGTGGNAACGANNCCCNGTNNATCGACAANGTGGTNTANCAAAACCCNATCGAGTTCATGAGCCANAGCNCNCGNTTCANCNNGCCCGAGGGNNNNTGANNTTGGCCAAGNGCNCATGAGACTNAGCCACGGNATTCANCTNGCCTANTGCACNAACATCCATCGCGGNGGCGATTGGCCGGAGACATTNCNCTCNCTCNACGAGCACACGCTNCGNGTTCGNGANCGNGTCNNCGNNGGCANGCCNTACGCNATNGGNNTNCGNNTGGGCGACNCGGCNTCNCGNCANCTTNGCCAAGCGGANGAACTNNNNCGCTTNCGNNNNTGGCTNGANNANAACNACTGTTACGTNTTCACNNTCAANGGNTTNCCGNANGGNGATTTTCACGGGAANCGNNTCAAGGANCAGGTTTACCAGCCGGANTGGACNACNCCGGAGCGNGTNGAGTACACCAAGCGNCTNTTCGANATNTTNGCNGANNTNGCNCCNGCGGANNCNGGTGGNAGNGTCAGCACCGTNCCNTGNTCGTTCAAGGANTTCATNNCCANNGACGAGCAGGTCNAGGCNATGCGGCGCAATCTNTGGGANGTNNTNNAGCACNTCGANGCGCTCAGCGAACAGAGCGGCAAGGATCTCCACCTTGGACTCGAGCCAGAGCCGTTGTGCTACCTTGAGACGAGCGACGAGATGATCCGGTTTTATCGCCAGCTCCGCGACGAGCGGCCCGGCGATGATCGCTTGGCCAAGCGACTGGGCATCAACTACGACACCTGCCACCTCGCGGTCGAGTTCGAGGAAGCCGCCGACGCGCTTGGCTCGTTGGCCGCCGAGGGCATCCGCATCAGCAAGCTTCATTTCAGTTCGGCGCTCAAGGTGCGGCCAAGCGCCGAGTTGCTCGACGGCTTAGCAGGCTTCGCGGAGGACATCTATTTTCACCAGGTCGTGGCCAGGGGAGAGGATGGAGTGCTTACGCGATACCGTGATCTGCCGGACGCCCTGGCTGCCGCCGCACAGGGTGAGACGGAGGGGGATGCAGAGTGGCGGATACATTTTCATGTGCCGTTGCATTGCCCACCGACAACGTTGTTCGACACGACGGCGGATCAACTGCAGGCGGCCATCGCCGTGCTGGGCGCGAACCCTTCGCTCTGTTCACACGTCGAGATGGAGACCTACACCTGGGAGGTGTTGCCTAGCGAAATGAAGCAGCGGGACGTTGTCGATCAACTTGCCGGCGAATACGCCTGGACGCTGGGTGAACTGGCACTGCACGGAATCACTCCTGTTGACTAATGCGCCCCAAGCGCGACACATCCTACGGCATCGCAAAGGCTCTGCTGCTCCTCGGCCGGGTGTCCAACCTCCCAACTGTCTGGTCCAACAGCCTCGCCGCTTGGTTGCTCGCCGGTGGCGCTTTGGGTGGGCCGGAGGATCAACTGCGCTTCGCGTGGCTGATCGCCGGGGCGACACTGCTTTATCTGGCCGGGATGTTCCTCAACGATGCATTCGATGAACGGTTCGACCGCGAACACCGGGCCGAGCGCCCCATCCCGAGGGGTGTGATCAGCGCGAGGACGGTATGGGTGCTCGGGGTGTTACAGATGGCGATTGGTCTCGGGTGCGTGATCTGGATCAATCTTGCGGCGGCGGTTTGTGCGCTTGGGTTGGCCGCGTGCGTCCTTGGGTACAACTGGCAGCATAAGCACATAAATTGGTCGCCGCTCATCATGGGATTGTGCCGTCTACTGCTTTACCTGCTCGCGGCAGCCGTGGCGGTGGGCTGGGTGGCATGGCCGGTCGTTCTCGGAGCGGTTGTATTGGGCGGGTATATCGTGGGACTCAGCAACATTGCCCGCGAGGAAGCCACCCGTGGCCGGGTAAACTCCTGGCCATGTTGGTTGCTGCTCCTGCCGTTGGCTATTCCGTTTGTCCTCATCTCAATCCCAACATTGCCCGAACGGGAGGCCTGGATTTTACTCCCACCGTTGATCGTATTCGCCCTGTGGGTGGGGCGAAGCTTGTTGTTCACATTCAAGGCGGCAATCCCGCAGCACGTCCGAACAGTCTCCGGCCTGTTGGCTGGTATCGTGCTGCTGGATGCCGTCGTGGCCTCTGTTCCGAACCCCGGCTTTGCGCCGGTGTTTATCGTGCTTTTCCTTTTGGCGCTGTTGTTCCAGCGATTCATTCCGGCCACATGAATCGATTCGGACAGGCGCAGTGGATCGGTTTTGTCTGTCGGGAGCGTAACATGCATGGCCCGAGGAGCGTATGGTATCTCGGGCGGGCCAAGCGCTTGGCCAAGCGGAAATCTTGAAAAACCGGATGCAAAAAATTGTGATACTGACGCTGGCCGTCGCGGTCACGGGAGTATTCGCCATGGCGCAATGGACGCGCGGCGGCGGCAGGGATGGCCGGGCCGGGGTGCCGGATTGGGAAAACGACGCTGAGTTGCCCCACGACAAGTTCACCTTTGCCCGCGTCCAATATTCAGGCTACGGCCGCGGGTTCGGCGGTTGGCGGGTCGATTACCCCGACGCCGATCTCAACTTTTCCTATCGTGTCGAGCAACTCACCGCCATCAAGGCCGATCCGGACGTCGAGGTGGTCGAATTCGCCAGGGATAAAATCAAGGAATATCCGTTTGTCTACATCACCGATCCGCGCTCGATCTCGCTGGGCGACGATGAGGTCAAGGGCTTCCGGGAATATTTGCTCAACGGTGGCTTCTTCATGGCGGACGACTTCTGGAGCGAGTCGGAGTGGGACGCCTTTTACCGCGAGATGAAACGGGTGCTGCCGGACGTCGAGCCGGTTGATCTGCCGGTGGAGCATCCGCTGTTCAACCACGTCTTTCCACTCGACGAAAAGCCGCAGGTGCCAAGCGAGGACTGGTACAGATCTCATGGTTATTCCTCTGGCCAGGAAGCATTAGACGATGGTGTTACTTGGGAAACCAAGCGGTACGAGACCGTGCCGCCTCTGCCTGCCTACTACGCCTACTTCGACGACAAAGGCCGCATGATGGGTATCGCCTGCCACAACACCGACGTTGGCGACGGCTGGGAGGAGGAGGGAGCGACTCCGTGGTATTTCAAGCACTTCTCCGAGCCCAAGTCATACCCCATGGGCATCAACATCCTCATCTACGCCATGACCCATTGAGGTTCTGGGGATTGGGTGGCATCCCGGGCCGGACTCGAACCGACCGTATTCTGCTTGGAAAGTAAAGTGTCTGTCTTAATGTCGGTTTTAAATTTCGTTTCACTCAAAACAAAGGACGGAAGTTCCCTCGATGCCTATGACTTAAGAATTTATGACGGTACCGTTAGTTTTAATGAGGAATCCCAGGTTTTTGTTTGATTAAATTCCTGAACCGATGCGAGGGCCGATAGTGTGGCCGGTATCAACGGTCAAAATATGTCCGGTGACCTTGGTGCAGGTGATTAGGGATAAGATGGCATCGGCGATATCCTCGGGTGTGCTGACAGCATCGAGTAGTCCTTCGGTGGCTTTTTTGTCGCGGACAGATTCGTAGCTACTGCCGAGGCCTTTTTGTAACCATTCACCCTCGATAAAGCCAGGCGCGACCGCGTTGACTCGAATCTTCGGACCAAGCGTGCGCGCCAAAGCAAGGGTGAGGTTGATTACGCCGGCTTTGGATGCGCAGTAAGGGATGGAACTGCCTGCGCCAGTGATGCCGGCCACGCTGGCGGTGTTGACGATCACACCGCCGTCGCCAGCCTCGAGCGCCTCGCGAGCCGCGCGGGAGCATTGAAACGATCCCTTCAGATTCACGCCAAGTATGTCTTCCCAATCATTGTTGCTCACCTCGTCCAAGTCATGAAAGTTAATGAAGCGCGTAGTGCCAGCATTGTTGATTAGGATGTCGAGTTGGCCAAGCGCCTTGATTGATTCGGTGGCGATGCGCCGGCAATCAAGGTCGCTGGCCACGTCACCCTGCACGACAACGGTTTTCACGCCGAGACGATGACATTGAGCAGCCACCTGCTCGGCGTGGTCGATGGATTGCTTGCAATTGATAGCAACGTTGCATCCTGCCTTGGCCAACTTGACTGCCGTCGCTGCGCCGACGCCGCGACTGGCTCCGGTAACAAGCGCAGCTTTTTCGTTCAGTTCCATGCGCAGCATCATCATCGACAACGGTGCCGCTGCCAATAAATTCTCGTAAATCTCTTATGGGAAGGGTGGTACCCCGGGCGGGACTCGAACCCACAACATTCTGCTTAGAAGGCAGACGCTCTATCCAGTTGAGCTACCGGGGCGGCCTTGGCTTGCGGCCAAGCGCAGAGATTTGTCGTTTGCTTCCCGAAGGTCAAGCGCCGGGAAGGCGGGTGGTTATTCGTCGAAGAACAGCGCCCGTGCGTACTCGGCCGGGGAGAACGGTTGCAGATCGTCAGGTTGCTCGCCCAGGCCGATGAACTTGACCGGCAAATCCAGCTCGTGCTGGATGGCCACCACCATGCCGCCCTTGGCGGTGCCGTCCAGCTTGGTGATCACCAGCCCGGTCAGAGGCACGGATTTGTTGAACTCCCGTGCCTGACTCAGGGCGTTCATGCCAATGGAGGCGTCGATGACGAGCAAGGTCTCGTGCGGGGCGCCATCGACCTGCTCGCCGATCACCCGGTGCAGTTTCTCCAGCTCGCGCATCAGGTTGTGCTTGGTGTGCAGCCGGCCGGCGGTATCGATGAACAAATAGTCACTGCCTTTGCCAATCGCCGAGTTGGCCGCGTCGTGGGCGATCGAGGCGGGATCCGCCCCGTAACTACTGCTGACGACCGGGATGTCGAGCCGTTCACCCCACAGGTTCAGTTGCTCGATGGCAGCGGCACGGAAAGTGTCGCACGCGGCCAACACCGGGCTGCTGCCGTCTGACTTGACCCGGTGCGCCAACTTGGCGGCGGTGGTGGTTTTGCCCGCGCCGTTGACGCCGACGAGAGAGACCACGGTCAACCCGTCGCGCTTGGCCAAGCGGCCGGAGTCGCCGCCAAGGCAGGCTTCGACTTCCGCTTGGGCGACCTCGAGGACGCTGCCGGCTTGGCCACCGCTGGACTCGTAGGTTTTTCGAACGGCTTCCACCACGCGTTCGGTGACCGCGAATCCCATGTCGGTGGAGAGCAGGGCGGCCTCGAGTTCCTCGATGTCATCCTCGGTCAGTTTCGGCGAACGGGTGACGATCCGGCGGATTTCGGTCGACAGTTTGGACTGTGTTTTCTTTAGCCCGGAAAAGAATTTTGTGAATAAACCCATCTGGTTGCTTCTTATCCCTCGATCAAATCATGAATCTCACGCTGTTGTCGGCGTCATGCGTTCTCCCTCTCCCCAACCCACTCCCGCGCGGAGAGGGGGAGTTGGCCAAGCGCGGTCTTGGGTGCGACTGCGCTCGGGAGGCGGTGCTTCATATCGTCGAGAACGTCGCTTGGGACGCGTACCGTCCCGATCAGGGGGTATCGCCCCCGTTGCGGGCCGTGGCAATCGGAGCCGCCGGTGATCAACAGGCCAAGGCGCCTGGCCATTTCGCGGTAGCGCTTGGCCGTGCTCTTGGGGTGCCGATTGTGCCAGCATTCGAGTCCGTCCAGCCCGGCGTCGACCATTCTGGGGATCAGGTGATCAATTTTGTTGAGACCGGGATGGGCCATGACGGCCAAGCCGCCGGCGTGGTGGATCAACTGGATGGCTTCCTCGAACGGGGCGTTCTTCTTCGGCACCCAGCCGGGGGCGTTCTTGCGGAGGTAGCGGGCGAACGCCTCGTCGATCGTGGTGCAATAGCCGTGCTTCACCAGCGCCCGGGCCACGTGAGGCCGGCCGGGGGCTTTGCAGTTGGCTAAGGCGAAAACCTGTTCGGCAGTCAGCGGCACGTCGATGGAGTTGAGACGCTCGATGAGGCCGTGGACGCGGTCAGTGCGGTTCTGCTGGTAACGGGTGGTTTCACGGATCAACTCCTCGTTGTTGGTGTCGAGGTGGTAGCCGAGCAGGTGCATCTCGTGGCCGTCGATGTCGGTGGACAGCTCGGTGCCGGGGATGAATTCGATGCCGCGCGTGGCGCACGCCTTGGCCAAGCGCGGGCAGCCCTCGATGGTGTCGTGGTCGGTCAACGCGATGGCGGCGAGTTCCATCCGTTCCGCCTCCTCGGCGACCTGCTCGGGCGTGGAGACGCCGTCCGAGAAGTGCGTGTGCAGGTGCAGGTCGATGTACGGCTTGGCCAAGCGATTGTCCCGGTGGAGGCCTCAGTCGACAGAGGTGCGCGCCGGGCGCATGAGTCCGCCCTTGACCTTGTCGAGGATGCCGTTGACGAAGCGGCCGCTGTTCTCGGTGGAGAATTTTTTGGCGATATCGATCGCCTCGTTGATGCTGACCACGGGCGGGATGTCGTCGCGGTGCAGCATCTCGTGAATGGCCAGGCGCAGGATGTTGCGATCCACCTTGGCAATGCGGGCGATCTCCCAGTTGCGGGTCTGCTCCCCGATGATGGTGTCGAGTTCGCCGAGGTTCTCAAGGACACCGCGGATGAGAGGATCGCCGAACTGCCGGACTTCGTCGTCCTCGGGAGTGGGGGGCGACGGCTCGGGCGTCTCACCCCAAGTGGACGGCTGGTGATCCTCGGCAATGGCGGCGCTGGTTTGGGATTCCCAAAAGCGGTCGAGTTCCTCCTCGATTGCCTCGGGAGGATTCATGTCGTGCTGGAACAGGAATTGAATGGCCCGTTCGCGGGCCAGGCGGCGAAAGCGCATCGGGGGGAGAGTGGCGCAAATCCCAGTTCAGGAAAATCCAAAAATCAACCCGAGGCTGAAATTGTTTTCAAATCGGGACGAACCTCCTCGTAGGTGGTGCTGAATTGAAGGACCTTGGGATTCGGCTCGATCCCCCACGATTCGCAGGCGGCGCGGTACAGGTCGGGCCACCAGTTGCGGTGCTCGGTTTTGCCCTCCCCGCGGTATTGGTGCCAGTCCACGAAGACGCGGGACCAGCATTCGTCGCCGTATTCGACCGCAGCCTTGGGGGAGTCGAATCCGGGCAGATACCAGTCCCGGCCGATGCGGGCGTGGAGAACCTCGTCGGCCCAGTCGTAATCCTGAAACAGGCCGGAGAGCGGGTTGCTCGACTGTAACGCCACCTCCCATTCGAACCGTTTGCCGGTCTTGTGCATCAGGCCCTGCTCGATGAAGTACAGCACCGCGTGGCGTTCCATCGGCGTGAGCTGGGCGTTAAGGGCCAGCGACCAGGTGTGGTTCACCATGACCTTGGCGGGCCAGTCGATGCCGAGGTTGATGAAGCCGACCTCGCCCATCATCGCGTGCCGTGCCTCGTCCCAAAGCTGGCGGGTCATGTCACGGTAGTAGCTCCATGGCTTGCCAGGCGTCTCGGCGATGATGCTCGACATCATCTCCGGCACGTCGATCTCGCGGAGCCGCTTGTAAAACATCATNAACGTCTTGGCGTCCGGCGGGAATTGTTCGTCGTAGAGAAAGACTTCCGCGTTGACTCCCATGTTGTACGGGTCGGGGAAGCGCTCGTCCCGCCTGGGCGTGCCGTCGTAACGGTACGGATTGGCCGAGTGCTGCCGCTTTATGGCGTGCTGCGTCGGTTCTGCCGTGCCATCCAGCGTGCCGGCGTTGGCCAAGCTGTGCCGCAACAAGCCAAGCCAGCCTTCGGCGGCCTCGCGTTGGGCGGTGTCCACCAACGCGTCGAGTGTCGCTTGGCCAAGCGCGATCATCTCGTCGATTTCAAGCAGGGCAAATCGGATTACCCGTACGCTCGGATGGTCGGCCAGCGGGTTGGTCTCGGTTAAGTGGTGTTGCAGGCTGTCCCGGAGGGAGGGCAGGATAATATCGTAAACCCCTAGCAACAGTTCGGCAGTGGTTGGAGCGGCAAGGATCTCGTCGAACAGGATCTCAAGGTGCTCATCCGGTACAGCCTCGAGCCCAAGTGGAGGTTCACGCATCTCGCCGATACGCTGACGCAGGGCGGCGACGTGCTCAGCGCAGTAATGCGAGTGCAGGCTGAAGGCCATTTTTAATTCGTAAACTGGTTCGGAAGGGATTCTGTCGTTGAAAACCCGATGCAGCCGCTTGAGCGAGTAATGGTAGCGCTTTAGGCGACAAACGCATTCGTCTACGGAAAGTCCGGGGCGTTGTGCCTCATCGAAGGTGCAAATGCCGGCCAATGGTGGTGGCTTATCGGCTGTGCGCTTCGATGTCATGGGCTTGATACGCGGTAGAATCGCTGTCTGCTGCCTTCCTCCGGTGACACGACGAACTTGACAACCTTTGTGTCCGTCACGAACTCGTTTACCTCAAGTTTCTTCCAGTCGCCCGAGGCGACATCGTCACTGGAGTGGAGGGAGTAGGCGTTACCAGGCAGGCCAAGGAATTGTATGACCACGCGGTTGCCTGCGCTGTTGCGCCTGATTTCGGTAAACAGAATATCGCCTGGTGTTCCTCCCGTCACGAGACTGGCACGCCAGTTGGCCGGATCGCGTTCGCTGGTGTGGGCTGACACGAGTTCAAGTGATGAGCCGCCGCCGTCCGCTGCGCTTGGCCAAGGGCTTTCTCTTGAGTAGTTCACCATGTAAAGAACCTGGTCGTCGGGATCTAGTAGCCGGATTTCTTCGCCGGAGTTCGAGAGGCTGCCGCCGTAGGTGCCCAGCACCGGGGCGTTGGGGTGTTTTACGAGAAACGCAGCCGGGTCGTCGTTCGGGATGAGCAGGCCGGATTCCCACGGTGCGAGTGTCTGTTCGTCAAACGTGAACTGGACGCCGGAGAGGCTCACGCCGGACAACTCGAGCGGAAAATTGCCGGTGTTTTTTAACTCGATGAACTCGAACACCTTTCCATCGGCCGGGTTGTACATCAACTCCGTGATCTTGAGGGCTGCCGTCGGGGAGATGACGATTGAGGCCGTGGACGGGGCGCTCCAGATGTCTCCATCTTTCGCACGCACCGTGATGGTGGAGCTTTTCTCAACTGCGATCGGGATGCCGCCAGCATCCATGAGAGTGGCCTCGAAGTTGAAGCTCAGATCCTTGTCATATCGGGAGCCGCGGTGAACCTCCACCGCGAAGATGTTCGCGCCTTGCTTGAAGTTGGGCAGGTCGATGAAGTAGGAGAAAAACTTTCGGCTGTCCCGGGATGAGTTGCGTTTCTCGGAGTAGCTTGATGAGCGGATCGTCCCGGTTTTCATGTTGCTGCGAAACAGTTCCTCCCCATTCAGGTAGACGACTGCGCCGTCATCCCGCAGCAGCTTGATGAGCATCGACTTGTTGGTGAAGTCGGCCATCTGGAAGGTTTTCCGGAAATAGATCGTGGTGTGGAATTTCGTGCTCGTTTCGCCGCCTCGATCCACTGCGGTGGCTTCGTCACCATCGCCATAGCCGAGTTCCGCCTTGCCGCTTTTCCAGTCGCTGTCGTCGTAGTCGATCGTGATCCACGGTTTTCGATGCAGGCTGGCACCGGTGTCGAGGTATCTCCACTCGGCTCCTTTCGGGATGAGCGGTTCGGTTTCCATTTCCGCAAGCCGAATGGCGCTCGGGTTGACGCCGCCGTCCGCCATCCGGGGGTCGGTGCCGTCCAGGGTGTAGTACACCTCGTCGCTTTGCACGCTCACGCCGAGGTTGAAGCCGGGCAGGGCGGCCCCCTCGGTCATGCTCAGCAGGGGCGACGGGATGGAGTCAAACTGGGTGTCCATCCATTTCAGGCGCTGGGAGATCCAGCTTTTCAGTTGCTTAATCTCGGTCTGGAAGCCGGTCTTCGAGTTGACAAGACGCCACTTCGTGAAGTTGCGCTGGGCCGCTTCGCCGAGCAATTCCTCCCATTCGTCGATGATGGAGAAGATGTTCTTTTCGCTCATCGCGCCGCCGCGCACCTCGCCCCAGCGCTGGGCGTACTGTTCCTTGAACGACTTGTTGCGAATAATGCGCGACCACCAGCCGAAGATGTAACTGCCGGACCAGCCGACCGGATTCGCTGCCCGGCCGTCATCGTCACAGCCCATGGTGCGGTCGAAATCCCAAACCGGCCCATACTCCAGGCGTTTGTTGCGATCCTTGAAAAAATAAGTGCTGAGTCGCAGCCCGTCTGGGTTTTTGGTGAACTCGTTGAGCATATGGTGGTCGATCCACGAAATTGGGTCTATGTAGTCAGCATACCGCGTTCGGTGGCTCAGGTTTTGGTACACGGTGTTGAAGTAACTCCGGACGTAGCCGCTCTGCTTGGCGGAAACTTCGTCCTCCTTGGGATCGACCCACTTGACGCTCTGGCCTCCCGCGCTGAAGCCGGAGTCCCCAGGGTCGGGCCGGTCGATCTTGAACATGTAGCCGCCGGTTATCTCCGGTTCCGCGGTGTCCTCGGGATTGATGCGTGTGATGTTCACCCGGTTCTTATCCCGCTTAATTTTCTCCATGAACACATAAACGCCGACGTAGTCGTTGTAGCTCAACGCGCCGCCGTTGGTGTTGACGAATACCTCGCAAAACCGGGTTCGCACGGCATAACGGCCAATCTGGTTGCTCAGCTCATATACCAGCGCATTGCGGATGAGTGCCCGGTCAAAATTATACGGCGCGTAAAGGAGCCAGTCCGACTCCTCCGGAAGGCCCAGCGGAGTGATGTCACGGTCCTCGCCGAACTCGTCTCTGGCCTCGACGGTGAACGCCTTCTTGGGTCGGTTCTGCGTACTGGAACCGCGAATCTTGATCCCAACGCGGGTGCCCAGCGTTGGGCCGTCCATCAGGGTGGTGCGCTTGTCGCTGCCAGGTTCGTAAATTGTCATGTAGGCGTTTTTGTACGGGTCGGACGGGATGCTCCCGCCCTTGAAATTCTCGATCACGACGACCGGCAGGTTGGAGGTGAACTTGCGCGCATTGGAGGCGATTTGCAGGTATTCGTGAGTGATAGGCGCTCCGCCGAAGCCGTCCGGTGTGAAGCACCGGGCGGTGACCAGCGCCGACTTCTGTAACCGAATGGCGCTGGTGTATGCCTTCGAGGTGGAATTGGGTAGCTTCCCGTTTGTGGTGTAACGGATCGTTTCCCCGGCCACGCTTGGTTTAAGCGTGATGGAAAGCGAGGAGGNGAAGCTGCCGCTGGCAGTCGAGAAGATCGGCGTGCCTGGCATGGGCGGGGAGGGGCTTGAGTTGAGGCGTCCCGGGGTCGCAATGGTCAGGAACTGGCGGTTGGCCGGATCGACTTTTTCCGCCGCCCCCCCAATGAGTGTCGGCATCAGGAAGAACTCCTTGCGGTCACTGCGATAGTCAAAGGCCTGCACNGCCAGCACGTTGCCGCTACCGTTTTTCAGCAGGTGAATGTGATCAGTCAGGTCGAAGTCCATGAAGGAACCATTGTTGTTGTTGGCAGTGGCGTAGGAGTTGTACTTCGGGTTGTCGGGCGCGTTTTGGGAGGCGATCTTTTTGCCATTCAGATAGGCAACGAANCCATCATCGAACTGAATACGAAGGATCAGATAGCCGAGGTCNTCGCGGTTTTTGATCGTNAAATNTTTTCGCGTCCAGATNANGCGNTTNGANGTCGAGACCTTGGTCTTGATNAGNCCAAGCAGGGTGGAGNCGGTGCGCTGGAAGCCGAATCCTGATCGCCCCGTCTTCCAGCTTGAGGTAGGTTTGAAGTCCGGGTCAGTCCAGTTTTGCGTTTCGTGCGATCTCGATGGGAACAGATAACGGAACGTGGCGTGCGCGGGGATGAGCTGTTCGGCCTTGCCCATCATCGGCACGCCGAACGCCTGGTTGTCGGTCAACGCCGGGAATCCTGGTTCGTACTTGTCCGCAAAGGTGCCATCCGGCTTGGCCAAGCCGAGGAATTCCCCCGCTCGTGCGAGCCGGAAGCTCGCGTGCAGCGGCTTGCCGGGCTCGGCGATGTTGTTTCCGGAGGCGTGGACGACCAGGAATTCACCTGCGGGGATGGAGACATCGGGGAAGATCCACTTCATCGGCGTCTCCTGTTCATCGCTCAAGCCCCAACCAAGCAGGTTGGCAGCCGCTTCTCCGGGGTTGTGTAACTCGACCCAGTCTGATGTCTCGCCGAAATCATCCTTCAATGTAAGGTCGTTGGCCGCGACGATCTCACTGATGAACGGCTCGTTGCCAAGTGCGTGGATCGCTTGGCCAAGCACCAGCAGCACGGGCAGCAAAGGGGTGAAAATTCTGTTCTGCATTTTTATCGGTGGGCGGCGAGGCGGTTGGCCAGCGGCGCGGAGGGGGAAGCTACCCCGCTTGGCCAAGCGGCAAAAGGCGAATGTCACGGCAATCGCCCGTCTGTTTCCGTCGCATTGAGTGCCGCCTCGCGCTCCAGCAATGTCGGGTGGCCGTAGTGGAAACCGCTGTACCATGGGTGCGGCGTGAGGTTGCTGAGGTTTTCCCGGTTGAGCTTACGCAACGCGCTAATCATCGGTTGGCTGTCGTCAATGGCCTTTGCGGCGAAGGCGTCCGCCTCGTATTCGAATTTGCGCGACCAAAGGCTCGACAGCGGCGAGAGCCAAAACGTCACCGTTCCGGCCAGCAGCCCGAATAACAGGAACACCCCGGCGATCCCGGAACCAAAGCCAAACGCACCGGTAAACCAAGACTGCTCCGACAGCAGGCTAAGCGTCCAAAAACCGATC
>NYYJ01000137.1 GCA_002686755.1 Verrucomicrobiales bacterium | reverse complement strand
GTCTACACCAGTTTCAATCCGCTCGGTAAGACACCCAAACGCAGATAGCCTCCCCAGGTCAAATAAGAGCGATGCCCGGTGGTGGGGTAATTCAACCGCTCTCTGCCATCAGTTCGTAATCCGGTCGGTCGAGCAGCACCGGCCAAAACATTCGGTACTTCTTTGGTAACGTGGCCGCCAACGCCCGTTTTGGATACTTCCGGGAATGTGGGTCTTTGGGATCGGGCGGTGTCCAGCCGTCGGGAACTTTGCCGTGCTTCTGGTACCAGCGAAACCGCCTCTCCCGCTTGCTAAGCATCCGCTCCCATTGAGATTGGAAATCCGCCCGGTCCCGCGCCCACGCTTCCTCGCTGTACTTGCAGTGCTTGCGACCCAACTCCTCCGTCTCTCGGTTGATGCCGTCGAGTACCGGCAGTCGGTAGGTGAGCCACCATAGTGCTAGTCGGAATCGTTTGGTGCACGGTCGCCTGCGTTTATCCGCTTCCTCCATAAGCAGATAATAGGCGGATTAGAGCGGAGGCGCAAATTGGGCCGCTGGTAACAATGTTACGGCGGTTACCCCGCTTGACCGCGAACTGGCATTGACGTCTCATTGGGTTGTTATGACAGATAATATGATGAGGTGTGCCTATTGCCACAACGCGGATGTTGCATTTTGGGGTAGGTGTCCCTACCCCCCAGACGGGCCCCCAGCTACACCACAGAGACCGCACGATATAAACCATATTGCAATAGGATCCATTTGTATCTGCCCCGAAGCTAGTTCAGCAGCCGGACACCGGCAACATCGAAAAAGTGGCTGTTTTTGGGTTGTGCGGGAGATTCATGGGAGTAATTTTCCGCTTACGAATCCCCAAGCTTATGGAAATCAATTGCCCATCCTGCAACGAAGCCATTCTCATTGCTGACGAGGATATGTATTCTCCGTCATTGGAGTGCCCATTTTGCCAGCAGTCTATCAAGTTAGAATCCGAAACGTCATCCACACACCATCCTCCTTCACCTCAAAAGAATGAGCCGCCGCCGATCGAGCCGCCGCCGCCTGTCAGTGATGAAGCGAAGCGACTGCTTATATCAAAGCTGTTGATTCAGTGCCCCGCCTGCGGCAAAGCCGTAAGCAAGCAAGCGGATATTTGTCTCAGTTGTGGACATCCCATCTACTCTGGGGTTTTAGGCAAGGCTGGAGCCTCTCGTATTATCAACATCACCGTGCTCGTGCTGCTTGTCATTTGCGTGTTCTTTTGCCTGATAACCAACCCGTTCAGGCTTTAAGTTTGCATTTTGTGATGGCGAGCTAATTGCCGCCCGCGAGGCGTGTTGACGGGGGTGGGGTATTAACTTTAGCATCCCCCCCGTCTGGGGGCGGGTACCCCGGAGGTGAGGTGTCATTCGATTGCAACACATTGCAACAGTCGGATTGCGAAAATGTGCATTTATGATGCTGAAGAACGTGTTCAGTAAAATGCGACTACAGCCAATAGCGCCAATAAAATAAGAAGCTTTTAGCGTTATCTAATTACTGGCGTTTACGGTCTTTGACACCGTTAGTTTAGGTTCAAATCCTAGCGGGACAACCAAATCATCTCCCCCTTAACCGGCAGATTCATTCTGTTATTGCCATGATTTCGTTGTTTAGGTTGACAGTTGCCGGTTTGACCGCCGGTTGGCTGTGCGCCGGGTCTGCAGCGGTCGAGGTGGCACTGGGCGAGACGGTGTTCACCGTGCCGGACGGCTTCACGGTGGAGCGCGTCGCCGGGCCGCCGCTGGTGGATCGGCCGATCACGGCGGCGTTCGATGAACAGGGCCGGTTGTACGTCGCCGATTCGTCCGGCTCGAATGATCCGGTCAAGAAACAACTCGCCGAAAAGCCGCACCGCATCGTCCGGCTAGAGGATCGCGACGGTGACGGGAGGTTTGACCACTCCGTTGTGTTCGCCGACAAGATGATGTTTCCCGAGGGGACGCTGTGGCATGACGGTTCGCTCTACGTCGCCGCACCGCCGAGCATCTGGCGGTTGACCGATACCGACGGCGACGGCGTGGTCGACGAGCGTGAGGAGTGGTTCGAGGCCACGCTCACCGGCTGTGCCAACGACCTGCACGGGCCGTACCTCGGCCGTGACGGGTGGATTTACTGGTGCAAGGGCGCATTCGCGGAGCAGCGGTATGCGGCGTTCCGGGGCGCCGAGCGGGTGACGAGTGCGGCGCATATTTTCCGCCGCCATCCGTCGGGCGGCTCGCACGAGCCGGTGATGACCGGCGGGATGGACAACCCGGTGGATGTCGTGTTCACCCCCGCCGGCGAACGCATCTTCACGACGACGTTTTTGCAGTACCCGGCCGGCGGCCGGCGCGACGGGTTGATCCACGCCATATACGGCGGCGTCTACGGCAAGCGGCACGGTGTGCTGAACAACCATCCGCGCACCGGCGAACTGATGCCGGTGTTGGCCCACCTCGGCCCGGCCGCGCCGTGTGGGCTGGAGCTTTACGAGTCGGCCGTGTTCGGCCACGGCTTCACCGGCAACCTGTTTTCCTGTCAGTTCAACTTGAATCGTGTGCAGCGGCACGAACTCATCCCGGACGATTCGACGTTCCGTACGGTCGACTCTGATTTTCTGGCCACGACCAACGCCGATTTTCACCCGACCGACGTGCTGGAGGACGCCGACGGCAGCCTGCTCGTGCTCGACACCGGCGGTTGGTACAAGCTGTGTTGCCCGACGTCGCAGTTCTGGCGGCCGGAAATCCTGGGCGCGATCTACCGAGTAAAGAAAACCGGAGCCAAGCCGCCAGCCGACCCGCGCGGAGAGAGGTTGAAATGGGCGAACACCGCCGTAGAGCGGCTCGTGACACGGCTCGACGACGTGCGCCCGGTGGTGCGCCGCCGCGCGATCGCCGCCTTGGGCAAGCGCGGCGTGGCCGCCGTGCCCGCCTTGGCCAAGCGGCTGCGGCGCGGGAGCGTGCCGGGACGGCAAAACGCAGTCTGGGCGCTTAGCCGTATCGAGGGCGACGGCGCGCGCCGCGCGACTCGGGCGGCCTTGGCCGATATGGCTTCGGATGTTCAGCAGGCAGCGGCCCACTCGGCCGGGTTGCACCGCGACACCGGGGCGGTCGACGGCCTGATTCGCCTCTTGAGAGCCGCCACACCGCCGGTGTGCCGCGCGGCCGCCGAGGCGCTGGGCCGGATCGGCTCGTCGCGCGCGGTCGCCCCGCTGCTCGCGCTCGCCGATGAGCCGATGGATCGTGCGCTCGAGCATTCGGTCACCTATGCGCTGATCGAGATTGGCCAGCCGGATGCGGTGCCACTCACGCGCTTGGCCAAGCGGCCGGGGGCGCTGCGAGTGGCGCTGACCGCGCTGGACCAAATGGAGGGTGGGCGATTGGCGGCGGCGGATGTGCTGCCGTTGCTCAAGTCGCACGATGCCAAGTTGCGCGGGGCGGCGGAGTGGATTTGTGACCGGCATCCGGAGTGGGGCGAGGCACTGGCCGCGCATTACGCGGGTGCGTTAAGTGCCGTCGGCACAGCGGCGGAGAGCGAGGCGCTCGCGGTTCGCTTGGCCAAGCTCGCGACCGCCCCGGCGATCCAGTCGATATTGGCCAACGGTGTGGGTGACGCTTCACAATCAAAGCGATCCCGCCTCACCGGCTTGGCCGCGATGGCAGCCGCGCCGGTCAACCCCGCACCCGTCGCTTGGCTCGACGCGATCGATGCGATTTCGCCGCCGCTCCAACCAGTCGCCGTTCAGACGCTCGTGACCTTGCGGCTGGCCAAGGCACAACAGGAACGCGCCGCCGCGATGCTGCGTCGGCTTGGCCGCTCGGCGGCGTTGCCCGACCGGCAGCGCACCCTGGCTTACAGCGGAATAATCGCCGGGCTGTTTGCGCCGGACGAGGCGGAGTTCGATTATCTGCTGGGCCAAATCGACACGGACAAACCGTTCACGCAGCGCAGCAACGCAGCCAAGGCGCTGGCCGGAGCTTCACTGTCGGCTGGGCAACTGGCCCGGCTCGCGAGCCAAATCGGGCGGGTCGCCCCCGCCGAGGCTGCGGCGCTGTTGCCGGCATTTGGACGGGGCCGCGATGCGTCGCTTGGNCAAGCGCTGTTGGCGGTGCTNCGGCAGGCGAGCTGGTTGCGCGGACTGGACGCCGCCGTGCTGCAAAAAGCCACGGTAGGCTACGGCAAGACCGTGCAGGGACAGGCGGCTGGGCTGTTGGCCAAGGCCAAGGCGGCTCCGGCGGATCAAGCCAAGCGACTGCGGGAATTGGCCGATGNGTTGCCGGTCGGCGACGCGCTTCGCGGCAAGGCGGTGTTTCGNGGGCCGAAAGCCGGCTGNTCGACCTGTCATTCNATGGCTTACCACGGCGGCAACCTCGGGCCNGACCTGACGCGTATCGGACAAGTGCGAAAGAGGATGGATCTGCTCGAGGCGATCGTGTTCCCGAGTGCGAGCTTCGTCCGCAGTTTTGAAACGATGCAAGTGAACACCGATGACGGAGGCGTTTTCGCGGGAATCATCCGNGACCAGGACGCGGGGCAAATCACCCTCGCACTCTCGCCGGAGAAAAGTATGCGCGTACCCCGGGGCAACATCCGGCACATGGAGCCGATGCCCGTTTCACTCATGCCGCCCGGGATGGATCAAGTGCTGACCCGCAAGGAACTGGCCGACCTCATCGCCTACCTCGAGGCCAGCCAGTAACGACTTAGAAGCCGGAGAGGTTGCGGGTGCATTCCTTGATGTGAGGATAGCGCTTGGCCTCGATGGCGTAGTAGGCCTTGAGAAGGTCGATCTCGATGCCGATGTCGTCACGGATTTTTTGCACCGGCCAGTCGAGGTATTGCTTGTAGTCGACCTTGGCCAGTGACTGGCAGTCGGAAATAAAGCCGAGCCGTACGGCGTCCTTGAATACATCCAGATCCTCGTCGGTGAACTGGTAGTTCTTGGGATAGATGTGCTTGGTGAGAAACCCGAACAGCTTTTCCTCGGTGGTGGTGACACGGTTGCTGCTGCCCATGGTGAAGCCGAGCACGAACGCCTCGTCCTTGATCATCACGCCTCGCCCGAGCAGGATGTGAATGTAGTCGTGCGTCTCAAGGTTGGTCGCGCCGTGGAAGATGTCGATGCCGGGCAGGTCGAACTTGGGGTTCTCGACGAGTTGAATGATCAACGGCACATCTTCCTGCTCGAGCCCGAATTCATCGAGTTGGGAATGCGCCTCCTTTAGGGTGATCTCCGTCGTCGAGAGCGGGACAAACCAGTTTTCCACTTTTTCCTCGGTTGTCATAAGCCTGATATTCCTGCGGGCAGGTTGGGGGAAGCGGGTGGAAAAAGAAAGGGCGAAGCCCCGTCGCTTTCGACGGGGCTTCGCGAGTTCCGGGGATGGAGGCCAATCGCACCCCGTAACAATTTGAACAAACGGACGCCCGAGGCGGATCCGCCGCCGCCACCGTGAATCGTTGCACTAACCAAACCTTCACCGTGACAGCGTTCCTATGTTGACAGGGGAGAGCGCGAAAGCGTTCAAAATAATTCAAAATGAGTTGAAACTGTGGGTTTTCCGGCATTTCATCGGTTGACATCGCCGGGGAAAAAAGGCAAATTCACTCCAACAATTCGCTGATCATTGTGATGAAATCGAAATTATCTCCGAAACGGACCGGCTTGCTCGCGGTTGCCGGTGCAGTCATCCTGGGAGTGTGCGGGATTCCGACAGCAAAGGCTCAGCCGAAGCTGGGGCTGTTCGCCCCGCCCAACACTGGTGCGCCCAAGACGCGGGTTGGCGGCGGTGTGCGTGGTGGCTTGATGCTGCCGAATACTGGTGCGCCCAAGACGCGGATCGGCGGCGGCGTTCGAGGTGGCCTGATGCTGCCCAACACTGGCGCACCCAAGGCGCGTGTCGGCGGCGGTGTGCGTGGTGGCCTGATGTTGCCGCAGGTCGGTGCGCCAAAGGCGCGAGTCGGCGGTGGCGTGCGCGGCGGATTGACACTGCCGCAGGTCGGCGCGCCGAAGGCGCGAGTCGGTGGCGGCGTACGCGGGGGCGCTGAGGATGACGCCAACCATCTCATGTCCATGCCGGTGGTGTTTGTGCTGACGCCGGAATCGGTCGGCTTCACGGTGTCGGAGTCACCCACACTCTATTACTACGTGACCGACGACACGTCGTTTGAGTTCGAGGTCACCGTCAACCGCGATGAGCGCACTTTGGTGCAGATGCGGCGCTGGGAAAAAATAAAGGCCGGCGTGCACGCCATTTCGCTGGACGACCTTGGCATCAAACTGGAGGAGGGGGCGGACTACGAGTGGAATGTGGCGCTGATCCCGAACCCGACGCAAGGCTCGCTCGACATCACCTCCACCGGCGGCATCCGGCGCATCAAGGCCAAGGAGCCGATGAAGGATTTCAACGACTACGGCAGGAACGGCATCTGGTACGACATGCTGCAAGACTTGACCGAGCGCATCTCGGTGGATCCCGGGAACAAGAGCCTGCTGAAGGAACGGGGCGACTTGTTCAAGCAGGTTGGCCTGCCGGAGGTCGCCGAGTTGGATTACGCCAAGATCAAGGGCTGAGCCGTAATTGGCCTGTGAACCTTTGTGAACGGCGGGCGATTGCCCGCCGTTTGTTATTGACCCAAACCCACGACGAAAGCACACTGATCCGCACCTGAATGACCAGTCTCCTCCCGATGAAACGATGCGGATTTGTGTCGCTTGGCCTGATCCTGGGCTCGCTCGGCCAAGCGCTTGGACAAGTCGTCGTGGACAACTCATTCGGCACTGGCGGAGCGTTGGCCGGCCCCAATTTCCAGATCCCCGACTCGCTGGGCAAGACGGTCGGCGGCAACCTGTTTCACAGCTTCACGGAGTTCAGTGTGCAAACTGGCGGCTCGGCGACCTTCACCGGGCCGGACGCCATCGACAACATCCTCGGCCGCGTCACCGGCGGGAACATTTCCGAGATCGACGGCCTCATTAAGTCCGACATCGCCGGCGCCAACCTGTACCTGATGAACCCCAACGGCTTTCTGTTCGGCGAGAACGCGAAGGTCGATGTCGACGGGGCGTTCACGGTGTCATCGCGCGACCGCATCAACCTTGGCAATGACGGGGCGTTCCTGGCGGCGGATCCTGACAAGAGCGTTTTCACCGCCTCACCGCCACAGGCGTTCGGGTTTCTCGGCGGCAACCCGGCCGGCAAGATCACGTTCAACGGGACACGCCTCGTCACCGGCGGGCCAGTCAACATCGCTGGCGGCGAGGNGCTGCTGGAGCAGGCGCGTGTGGCCTCGGAGGGGGAGGCGGGTGCCGACTCCGGGAACATCATCGTGCAGGCCGACGCCGTGACGATTCGTGAAAGCCAGATTCGCTCGGAGTCGGTAGGCGGGAATTCCGGCCGCGTGATCGTCAGCTCAAAGGGCGAGGTGCTGATCGAGAACCCCAGCGCCACGCCGGACACCGGCGAGGGGCTNGANCGCGGCGAGTTCATCGACAACATCCGCAACCGCGACGTGGCGTTTGGCGAGGAGACTGGCCTGTTGAGCCTGGCCACCGGCGGGGGAGGCACGGGCGGCATTCACGTCACGGGTCAATCGATCAAGCTGAACAGCGCCGGGCTGTTCTCGCTGACCCAAAAGGATGCCGGGGGCACGCTTGGCCAAGCGGGCGGCATCAAGCTGCAGTCCGGCGTGACGCTGCTGGAGAACTCACGTATCCAGTTCGGCTCGGGGTTGTCCGCCGAGACCGCCGGGGGCGTCGACATTTTCGCCCAAAACGGGATGAGCATCGCCGGGCAGAGCTACCTGTATTCNCGCGCCGAACTGAAGCTCTCGGGAGGCGTGGCCATCATCGGCGCGAGCCTGGTTGAGGCCGGATCGTCGACNGTGCAACTCGGCAGCGGCATGAAGCTGGAAGCCAACAGCGCCTGGAACTCGCCGACCCTCGGCATCCAAGCGGCGACGCTCGAATTGTACAGGAGCAACATGCAGTNCGAGACCGAGGCGACCCTCAAGTTGGGCGGAGACTTGAAACTGGCAAACGGCAGTCTGCTCGCCGGGAATCTCCGGCTGCCCAGCACAGTGGAAATCTCGGGGCGCAACATGACGGTGGAGGGTGGCTCTCGGGTGGACAGCGGGCTTGGGGCGGACATCTCCCTCGGGGGCGATTTTATCCTGAGCAACAACAGCCGGGTGCAGGTCGGGGTCGACCGCGGGAAAAATCCCGGCGAGCCGGTCACGTTTCCGGAGGGACAGCAGTTCGGCCATCTCAACCTCAAGGCGGGGCGGATTGCGATCGCCCCCGGGGAACAGGGCAGCCAATTCAAGTTGTTCACGAATTATGGTGGCACCGTGTCGCTGGAGACAGGAGGTGTCGTCACGGTTGAAAGTAACGGCGAGGTGGATCTGGTCGATTATGCCGTCAACCCGGAGAGCCGGATGACGGTCAAGGCGGGCGGGATGCTGATCGACGCCGCGGGCCTGATGGCCGACGAGATTGATGTCGATGTCGCTGGCCTGTTGCAAATCGGCAAGCCGAACGCCCCGTACTCGAGTGGCATCACCGGCGGGCCGAAAGATCCGCGCCTCGTCGATGTCACCGCCGGTAAGTTGAACATGTACGGCACCGGCGGGATCGTCCTGATCAGGGAGGGCAACCAGAATTCGGTCTACGGCGGGGAGATCAAGGTCAAGGTGGGGGAGACGCTCCTGATCGATGGCAATGCGATCAGCACACGCGGCCGAACCTCGAAATATCAAAACAACAACTTAGCCGTTGGCTCGATCGACATCGATGCCGGCAACCTGATTCTCCAGAACAACGCGAAGATCGAGATGAACTCGGGCGACGTGCCGGAGGGAGTGGCCGTTGGCGGGATGGACGTTGATGTGGTCAACCTCCTGCGAATCCAAAACTCGACCGTTTCCGTGTCGGCCACGGGCGTCGGTTCGGCACGCGCGGCTGTGTCGATGAGTGCCAAGTATGTTGAATTGACCACCGCCGGGATCGAGCACGCGAACTACTTTTCAGAGGTGTACAATCAGGGCGACATTTACCTGAGGGACAAGCCCGAGCCGGTGTTCCTGTCCGGTTACGGCACGCTGGACATCACCGCTTCCTCGACTCTCATCGCGAAAGAAAACAGCGTGATCTCCATGCAAAACGGGGCGGTGAAACTGGCCGCTGGCGGGATAATGCTCGACGGCACGACCATCGAGNCGGANACGCATTGGNTGCAGGATTCNCTGGGNCGNAACAGCGAGNTGACGCTCTTGGCGGCTGGGCAGTTGCTGCTGCTCAACAGTCAGTTTGACATGGAAACCGTTTCCGCGGGAGGCCGGCAAACTTTCTCGGCGACGGCCCCGGTGGTTCAATTCAAGAACAGTAACCTGACCCTGAAGGACGAGGTTGCCGGGGAGTCGGGGTCGGTCACGATTCTTGGCAGCCAGTCGCTGCTGGTCGAAGGTTCCGGGATCAGTTCCGTCGGGATGAACACCATCGATGCCGGCGTGAACGGCAACGACATCACGGTCGGCGGCGGTGCGGTGTCGATCAAGTCCAGCGTCATCAACACCACCGTCCGCGGCGCGGGCGATGCCGGTCGAACCAAGCTCGCTGTCACCAAGTCGTTTTCGCTTGGGGACAGCTGGATCGGCGGGGCAGGGAGCACGCTTGGCCAAGTGCAGCCAATGCAGGTGGCCACGGATGATTCATGGGGGAACGCGGCGTCGGTTGGCGGGGCCGTGGCGCTCGATGGGTCGCTTGGCTTGGCCAAGGGCGAAAACCAATTCTTCAGCTTGGCCTCGCTGTCGCTGTTCAACGGCCAGCAGTTGGCGTTCGCGAACCTCGGCGACGATGCCCGGCGCGTGATCGCGCGGGTGACCGGCGGCGAGTCGTCGGTGCTCGACGGCACCATTCATCTCGGGGCCAAGCCGGCCGACTTGGTCTTGATGAACCCAAGCGGGTTCGTCGTTGGCCCCAACGCGGAGTTCAGTCAGGTCGGTGCGCTGACGCTGTTCGCGGGCAACGCCGTGGAGTTTGACGGAGGAGCCAAACTGGACCTGGAGACGGCCTCCGACGCGCTGCCGGGAACCGAGCCGGTTGGCTTCGTCACCGGGACTCGTGGCGATGTGCAGGTCATCGGCGCAACGCTTGGCCAAGCCGGTTCGGCAAGCGCCGGGTCGGGCCTGGCGATTATCGGGGGGGATGTGAGTTTTCGCAGTGGCGGCGCGGCGTTGACCGGNAACGGGGGCGATGTCCGCGTTGATGCCGCCAGCCTGACCCTGTCCGGCGGGAGCGTCATCGGCACTGTCAGCCCCGTCGGCGAGACCGGTGGAGCCATCCGGATCGATGCCGGTACGGTTAACCTGGAGGACGGGAACATCCGCACCGTGGCTGCCGGCGGGGACGGCGGCGGGGTGCTCATTGGCGGCGGCGCATTCCGCGCCAGTGGCGGATCCGTGCAATCCCTTTCGTACCCGAACGATGCCGGCAACGGGCGCGCTGGGGCCGTTACGATCGCGATGAACGAATCAATTACCGGCGAAAAAAATCAATTTGTCGATGCCGCCTCGTTCGGTGACGGCGGTTTNTCGCCGGTCACGCTCAAGGCGGCNAGCGTGGTGCTGGACGGGCTGGATCTGGACCGGGNCAGCGGCGTGCAAATGATCGCCCACCAGGGGCCGACCTCGTTCATCTCCATCGAGGCGGATGCGTTTGCCTCGCCGATGGGGCGCCTCATCAACGAGGCCCGNGGCGACGCAGCGCNGACGGTGGGCGATAGCTACGGCGCGATTACCATCAGCGGTGACACGGTTAACCTGGGCCTGGTTCACGATGGGCAGGGACAGAAAACCGGGTCGAACAACCTGGCAATTTACACGTACTCAAGGAATGCCGGACAGACCGGCAACATCCGCGTTGTCGCGGAGGGCGACCTGAACCTCGGCGAGGTGTCGTTGTCGCAGGGAGGGTTGTTGCTGGCCGGGAAAGGATTCGTGGAGTCCGGGCCGGCTGGCCGTGGTGCCGATGTGTTGTTTCAGGGCAGGAACGTGAACGGGCAGGCGACCCCCGGTCCGAATGGTGGGTTTGCGTCGTTCAAGGGCTTGTACACCGGCAACCTCACGTTCGCCGCCGAGGATCAGTTGACGCTTGGCCTGGCCCGCTACATTTACGCGAACACAGATCCTTCGGAAACTCACGCGCTGACTTTCAAGGGCCGGAACATCAGCATCGGGCTGGATGAGCAGTACAACCCCAACCGCTGGGGCACGAGTTTCCTTCTGGTGCATGGCGACATCGCCGACTACACCGCCCCGTACCTCGTCATGCGGGCGGATGAAACGATCACGCTTCACCCCGGTTTCCAGACCAACGATGACTTCGACACGGTCGGCCCGAACAAGGGGCTCGCGGGCGGGCACGGCGTCTCGGCGGTCGATATTCAGGCGGCGGACATCCTGTTCAACGCCTCCAAACTGTCGCTGCACAGCAACTTCGAGCACCGCATCGCCGCCACCGGCACGCTCAGCCTGACCAAGCATTCGCAGATTGAAATCAAGGACTCAGACACGGTGGCGAATCCCGCCGTGATGGGCATCACGCTTCAGGCCGACACGCTGGTGATGGACAACACGACCTATCTGCGCAGCGCGAGCGCCACCCGGTTTGCCGCCGCCAACTGGCGGATCGAGGCCGGCAAGGTGCAGCTCAACGGCGCGCGCATTTTCTCCGAGAGCCTGGCCAGCGGGCAGGCGGGCGACATCCACTTGGCCGCCGGGGAACTGGCCTTGGCCAACGGGGCGAGGGTGCAGAGCCTCATGCGCGACGCCGGTTCCGCCGGTTCCATCACCGCCGAGGCGGATTTAATCCGCTTGGCTAACGGCTCGACGATCGT
>NYYJ01000136.1 GCA_002686755.1 Verrucomicrobiales bacterium | reverse complement strand
TGCCGCCCGGGCTGCAAACCATGTCCTTCAACTCGCCGGGGTGCTGCCCGGTCTCGAGCACCATCCGCGCCGCGCCGAGCATCGTCTGCGCGGCCAACTTGGTTGCGATGTCCCGAGGCAGGCCGGCTGCCACGCCGCCGTCGCTCAACGCCTCGATGATCGTGTAGCCGTACGCCGGGCCGCTGCCGCTCAGGCCGGTCACGGCGTCAATCAAGGTCTCATTCACCTCATACGCCACGCCGACGGCGGAGAGCAGTCGATTGACCAGCGCGCCGTCGTCCGCCGTGGCCGCTTGGCCAAGCGCGTAACCGCAGGCGCCCTCGCCGACCAGCGCCGGCGTGTTGGGCATCACGCGCACCACCCGCGCCTGGCCACCGCACGCCTCGGCAAGCTTGGCCAAGCGCACGCCGGCGAGGATGGAAATCACAAGATGGGATTCGTCGAACTGATCGCGAACCGACGCGGTTGCCTCGTCGAGTTGATGCGGCTTGAACGCCAGCACGATGACCTTGGCCTTGGCCAAGACATCCGCATTCGAGCCGGTCGTCTCGCAGCCAAGCGCTTGGCCAAAGGCGTCGCGCCCGGCCAGGACCAAATCGCTGGCAATCAGTTTGTCCGGTGAGACCAGGCCGGCGTTGACAAAGCCCCTGGCCAGGGCCGTCGCCATTCGGCCGGCGCCAATGAACCCGATGTTGGGAGTCTCCGTCACGCGTGTTGAGTATCAAACGGCTCCCGTGTCGTAAAGCCAATTTGGCCAAGCGCATTACTGCCCCGGGCCGGCTTTCAGTTCGGCCAGCTTGGCGGCGAATCGCTTGGCCAAGCACTCCAGTTCTCCCCAGTTTTCCCCGGCGACGAGTTCCTTTTTCAGCAGGGCCGAGCCGACGCCAAGGACCGCCGAACCGGCCGCGAGAAATGCCTCCATCGTGTCGAGGTTCACCCCGCCGGTGGGGACGATTCTCAGGTGCGGCAGCGGGGCAAGCAGCGCCTTGATGTAACCCGGCCCCAGCGTGTCGGCCGGGAAAATCTTGACAAAATCGGAGCCGGCCTCGTGCGCCGCCTGCGCCTCGGTCGGCGTGTAGGCACCGAGCATCACCGGCCGATCGAGCGCGTGCGCGGCCGCGACGAGCGACGGACGGGTGATCGGGCTGATGACGTACCTGGCCCCGGCATCGATCGCCGCGCGGCAGGTGTCGTCATCGGTCACCGTGCCGACGCCCAATAGGATATCGTCTCCGAGTTCGCGATCCACCGTGCGAATCGCATCGAGCGCGTTGGGGATGCTCATCGTCAGTTCCACCGCCCGGATGCCGCCTGCGACGAGCGCCCCGGCCAACGGCAGCGCCAACTCAGGCCGGGACACACGCACGATCGCCACCAGCCCCGCGTCTACGAGTTGCGAGACAATCTGCTCCCGCCCGCTCACTTGGTTTTCTTGAACCAGTTGGCCGTGTCCTTGACGTTGTGCTTCACTGACTCGAGCCGGATCGTGAACGCCGCGAACGACGGCTCCTTCAACTCCAGCGTGTGCGGCACCTGCACGCCGTCGATCGATTTGTAGTCTCGGAACAGCACCCTGGTTTCCACCTCCTGTCCCTGCATTTCGGCGTCGGTGGCGATCCCGGAAACCAGCCCGGTGGCGGCATCAAAAAAGAACGTGTCCGCGTCCCCCTTCCTCGGTGTCATTTTCACGGCGAACATTTTCCTGCCGCCCACCTGCTCCACCCCCTGTAGTTCGATCTTCGGATAATTTTTTTTGAAATTGAGGTAGGCGAAAAAGTCGGCGTCGATTTTCTTGTTGGCCAGTTCGCGTTCCTTCTTTTCGATGACCCTGCCGTCCGGCGTTTCCGTCCAGCCCTTTTTGCCGGCGAACACATCGCGGACCGTCCCCAGCCCCTCGATGGTCAACTCCATCGCCTCCTTGTTCGGGGCGGCGTGCCGCAGGATGACCGGCATCTCCGCGCCGAAGGCCTCCAGTCGAATCTTCCCCCGGGCCTCGCGGTTCTTGAGCTTGCGCATCGCCTTCTCGCCGCCCAGCGCCTCGACGTTTCGCTTCAGGATGGCCTCCACCGACGGGAGTTTGGCCGGGGCCTCGGCCGGGGCGTTGCCGGCCCATGCCGCCAAGCCGGCCGCCACGATCACGAATTGCCTGGTTGTCATCTTCATTTGGGTGGGGGCAGTCTGTCCCCCGACGGGCGGTTTGGCAATGAAGTTCGCGCTTGTAAGCAGTCCGCAAAACGGGTAGCAAATCCGCGCCGGGCCACGGTGCCGGGCGCGTATCATGGAGTTGGCTGATTTTCTCACCAAGGAACAGGTNGTCACGGACTTGAAAGCCTCCGACCGCTGGGAGGCGATCGAGGAGTTGATCGACCTGCTCGTGGCCAACGGACAGGTCGACTCCGTCCATCGCGAGGCGGTCGTTTCCGTCGTCAAGAAGCGCGAAACCTCGATGAGCACCGGCATCGGCTTCGGGATCGGCATCCCACACGCCTCGACCGACCTGATCGACAATGTCACCGGTGCCTTCGGCCGCAGCCGGAGCGGGGTCGACTTCGACGCNCTCGACAACCAGCCGGTCAACCTCGTGATGCTCTTCCTCGTGCCNCAGGGCCAGTTCCAGAAACACCTCCACACGCTGGCCAAGATCGCGAAGGTGNTGCACAAGAAGGAATTNCGCAANTCGNTCGAGGANGCCGGGGACGCGGCCGAAATGTACCGGATCATCCGCGACGCGCANGAGATCTGAGCCTCGCCTTTTTTNATTCATCCAAGCCGTCCGCCCCGCGCTTGGCCAAGCGACTCGAATCGTGATCCATCTCGCCCTACAGGAAAAACTGCAACAGGCCGTCCTCGCGCTCCTGCCCGACACCGACGTCTCAACCGTTCTTGTCCGCCCCTGCCCCGAGCCGAAGTTCGGTGACTACCAGACCAATGCTCTCATCGGCTTGGCCAAGCGCAACCAACTCAACCCGCGTGAGTTCGCCGCGCAGGTCGTGGAGCAACTCGATGTCGACGACTGCTGCGAGCCGGTCACGATCGCCGGGCCGGGGTTTCTGAATTTCCGACTCAAAATCGAAGCCCTCTCCGATTCTCTGGTCGGCGCGGCGAAGGGTGAGCACCTTTTTTACCGCACGGCAGCCGAGCCGCGCACGGTCGTCATTGACTACTCCTCACCCAACGTGGCCAAGCCGATGCACGTCGGCCACATCCGCTCGACCATCCTCGGCTACGCCCTGGCCAAGGTCTTCCGACTGCTGGGCCACAAGGTCGTCACCGACAACCACATCGGCGACTGGGGCACGCAGTTCGGCAAACTGCTCGTCGGCTGGAAGGAGCACCTCGACAAGGAGGCGCTTGGCCGGGACGCCCTCGCCGAGATGGAGCGCCTGTACAAACTCGTCAACACCGCCTGCGACGAGGACGAAACCGTCCTCGCCCGCGCCCGGGAGGAACTCGTCAAACTGCAGGACGGCGACGCCGAAAACCTCACCATTTGGCGCGAAATGATCGACCTGTCGCGACACCAGTTCGATGAAATTTACGGCCGGCTCGGCGTCAAGTTCGACGAGACGCTGGGCGAGAGTTTTTACAACGACCGCCTCAAGGGCGTAGTCGATGAGCTCATCGACCAGGGTATTGCCGAGGAAAGCGAGGGTGCGCAGGTCGTCTTTTTCAACGACCACAAGGCCCTCAAGAAACACCCTGCGATCGTCCAAAAAAGCGACGGCGCGGCCAACTACACCACCACCGATCTGGCCACGCTTGAGCACCGGCAAAACAGTTGGCAGCCAAGCGAGGTCATTTACGTCACCGACGGCCGGCAGCAACTGCACTTCCAGCAACTCTTCGCGCTGTACGACCGATGGAAGCCGGGCCACGGCATGAAACTCAACCACGTCTGGTTCGGCGCGATCCTCGGCGAGGACGGACGGCCGTTCAAGACACGTAGCGGCGAGATCATTCGCCTCTCCGGCCTGCTCGACGAGGCCGAGCAGCGTGCCCTCGACGCAGTGAGCAAAAAAAATCCCGACCTTCCAGAGGAGGAGCGGCACGACATCGCCCGTGTCGTCGGTCTGGGCGCGATCAAGTACGCCGACCTTTCCGGCAACCGCCAGAGCGACTACGTGTTCAACTGGGACACCATGCTCGCGCTCGTCGGCAACACCGCGCCGTACCTGCTGTATGCCTTCACGCGCATCCGGAGCATCTTCCGCAAGCTCGGCGCCGAGTCACTGAACCGGCCCGAGTCGTTCGCGCTTGGCCAAGCGGAGGAACAGGTCTTGGCCAAGCACCTGTTGCGCTTCGGCCACGTGCTCGAGTTGGTCATCGAGGAGAGCCGGCCAAACTACCTCTGCAACTACCTGTACGAACTGGCCGGCCACTTCGGTTCCTTTTACGAGAGTTGCCCGGTGCTCCAGGCCGAGGGCGACACGCGCGCGCAGCGCCTCGCCCTCTGCAATCTCACCGGGCAGGTGCTGCAAACCGGCCTCGAGACGCTTGGTCTCGAGACGACCGACCGTATGTGAGCCGTGGCCGCGCGGGGCAAAACGCCGGCGGACTCCCGCTGGATCACCGTCGAGGGCGCCCGCGAACACAACCTCCGCAATCTCTCCGTCCGCATCCCGCGCAACAAGCTCGTCGTCGTCACCGGCGTCAGTGGTTCCGGCAAAAGCACGCTCGCGTTCGACATTCTTTTCTCGGAGGGCCAGCGCCGATTCCTCGATTCGCTCAACGCCTACGCCCGGCAGTTCGTCGAGCAGATGCCCCGGCCCGACGTCGACGCCGTCCACGGTCTGCCGCCCACCGTCAGCATCGAGCAGCGCATCTCGCGGGGCGGCGGCAAAAGCACCGTCGCCACCGTCACCGAGATATACCATTTCATCCGGCTGCTTTACACCAAGCTCGGCGTCATTCATTGCCCCGACTGCGAACTGCCGGTGCAACCGCAGACACCCGACGCCCTCGTCCGTAGCCTAAAAAAGGAGGCTAAACGGCGCGGCGACCTCCTGCTTCTCGCCCCGCGCATCCGCAACCGCAAAGGCTTCCACACCGACGTCGGCGAATGGGCCGCGCGGCACGGCTACGAACAGGTCCGCGCCGACGGCAGGTTTCACTCGACGGCCAAGCCGCTTCGACTCGACCGCTACAGCGAACATGACGTCGAGGCGGTCGTCGGCCGGCTGAAGCAACGCGGCGCGAAGAATGCCGCCGCGATCGTCGCCGAATGCCTCGCCGTTGGCCAAGGGACGCTCTTCGCCGTCGACGACGCCGGCGTCGAGACCGTCCACTCGACGAGCAATGCCTGCGGCGGCTGCGGCCGGTCGTTCGCGCCGCTCGACCCGAAGGATTTCAGCTACAACTCCGCCCGTGGCTGGTGCCCGACCTGCCGCGGCTTCGGTGAGACGTTTTACATCCCGGACATCGACCGCGGCGACGCGCAGGAGGCGGTCGAGGAAACCTGGTTCGGCTGGCAGGAGGAGAGTCGCGAATTGTGCCCAGACTGCAACGGCGCGCGGCTCGCTCCCCTCGCCCGCGCCGTCCGGCTGCCGCTCCCGCGCTTGGCCAAGCGCAACTTTCCCGAAGAGCCGACGATCGACGAATTCGCGCAGGCCAGCGTCGGTGCGGCGGGCCGGCTATTCGCCGCGCTCAAGTGGCGCGGGCGCGGCGCGGAGATCGCCCGTGACATCCTGCCGGAGATCGCCTCGCGTCTGGATTTTCTGCGCGAGGTTGGCCTCGATTATCTGCAGCTTGGCCGCGCGGTGACCACGCTCAGCGGCGGCGAAGCCCAACGCATCCGCCTGGCCGCGCAGCTTGGCTCGAACCTGAGCGGAGTGCTGTACGTGCTCGACGAGCCGACGATCGGCCTGCACCCGCGCGACAA
Source organism: Verrucomicrobiales bacterium (assembly GCA_002686755.1). Classification (GTDB taxonomy): domain Bacteria; phylum Verrucomicrobiota; class Verrucomicrobiia; order Limisphaerales; family UBA1096; genus UBA1096. The sequence continues at coordinate 3,561 of NYYJ01000136.1, read as the reverse complement.
CCGGCAACTGCTCGGCGCGCTCGAGCAACTCCGCTCGCGCGGCAACTCGGTGGTCGTGGTCGAGCACGACGACGACACAATGGCGCGCGCCGACCACATCATCGACCTTGGCCCCGGCGCGGGCGTCGAGGGCGGCCAGGTCGTCGCCGCCGGTTCGCTCAAGCAGATTCTGCGGAACAAACAGTCGCTGACCGGCGTCGAGTTGGCCCGGCAGCACGAACGCGGCCAGGCGCTTGGCCAAGCGCGACCGACCGCCCCGCCCCTGACCCGGCGCGGGGCCAGTCTGAAAAACAAAACGCCGTCGCTCATCTTCCGCGGGTTGAGAAAAAACAATTTGAAAAACGTCTCCGTCGCCGTACCCCTTGGGCGGTTCACCGCCGTGACCGGCGTGAGCGGTTCCGGCAAAAGCACGCTCGTGCGCGACTGCATCCTGCCCGCCGTACAGGCCGCACTGAAGGCCAAGCGCAAAAAAACGATCGACGGCATCGGGCAGATCAAGGCCGTGCACGAGGTCGACCAGTCACCGATCGGCCGCACGCCGCGCTCGGTGCCGGCGACGTATGTCGGTTTTTTCGACACCATCCGTCAACTGTTCGCGCAAGTGCCGGAAGCCCGGATGCGCGGCTTCGGCCCGGCGCGGTTTTCGTTCAACAGCCCGCAAGGCCGCTGTCCCGAGTGCAAGGGCGCCGGCATCGTGAAGCTCGAGATGAATTTCCTACCGCCCGCCTTTATGACGTGCGACACCTGCGACGGCAGCCGCTACAGCCCGGAGGTACTCGACATCGTCTACAACGGCAAAACCATCGCCGGTGTGCTCGAGTTAAGCGTCAACGAGGCGACCGAATTGTTTGGTGCCATTCCAAAAATCCACCGGGCACTCAAGGCGCTGCAGGACACCGGCCTGGGCTACATCAAGCTCGGCCAGACCAGCCCAACGCTGAGTGGTGGCGAAGCCCAGCGCGTCAAGCTCGTCACCCATCTGCTGAGCGGCCTAAGCGACAGCACCCGCCTCAAGGCCGACACCAAAAAGAACCTGTTCCTCCTCGAGGAACCGACGATCGGGCTGCACATGGCCGATGTGCGGCGATTGGTCGGGGTGTTGCAGCGCCTGGTCGAGGGCGGTCACACCGTGCTGGTCATCGAGCACAATCTGGATTTGATCGCCGCCGCCGACTGGGTCATCGACCTCGGCCCCGAAGGCGGTCAAGCCGGCGGCCAGATCACAGCCCAAGGCTCGCCAAAACAGATCGCCCAGACCAAGTCCTCCCACACCGGTCGGTTTCTAAAACGGTTTTTTGAGTAACAGCGGTACAAATCACGGTAGTGACTCTACGCGATAGAATTGCAATGCCTCCCGTTCGCTGGGGTCGATGAAGAAGGTGAACGATCGGCGGGCAGTGACCGGAGTACCAACCTTGCGCCACTTGGCCGAGACGACATCCGGCTTGCTCCAGACTTGATATCGTTTGCCAGGCAGGCTGCCCCATTGAATCGTCGTTCCCTGCTCATCGACGGTGATGCTGCCAATCTCGAGTAGCGGGAACGAGCTGGGATCGGTCGGATCGTTGCCGGTAGCGTGTTCCTCGCGGTTGGTGTAACCGTCGGCGTCGGCGTCGGCGTCGGCATGGGCGTCGGCGCTGGAAAAAACCGCGAACTGTTCCCGCTGCCACCGGTCGTCCAGCCCGTCAAAATTGAAATCCTCCTCGCCGGAGAGTATCTCGACAAAGCCATTGAGCTGCGCCTCATTGCTACCCTTGCGCACGGTCAGGCTTCGCACGCCCGGCTCGGCATTTTTCGACACGGTGACCTCCACCGAGATCAGGTTGAAGCCGTCGAACGCGTTCCGATCGTAGGTCGTTTTTCCGTAAACAACCCCGTCGCCGGTGAGCCGCACGGTCGCCCCGCTCAGCGGCAGCGTCGGAGAGTAGATGCCGATCGTCTGTTTTTTGCCGGAACGCTCGAGCGTGATCGGCTCGAACGCCAACTCGAGCAGGTTTTGGTTTTTCGTCGGCGGCCTCACCGCCGAGATGTAAAACGGTGCGCTGCCCTGGGTGACCGCAAAATCCAGCGTCGCCGATTTTCCGGGGCGAACCACCGCCTGCTTGTAGCCGCTTGGCCGGAAATTCGTCTCGGCACCGTCGTGCTCAATCGAGATATCGATGTCCCGCACCAGCGGCTGGGGCTGCATGTCCGGTGCATGCAGCGGGGCCACGCGCAGCCGGTACGTCGCCGGGGGGAGCGCGGTCAGTTCGTATCGGCCGTTGCGCTCGGTGACGGTCGACTGGATGATGTTGCCGTAGGCATCCTCAGCCAGCACGATGGCCCCGAAGACGAGACCTCGTCCCATGGTGACCTTGCCGGTGATCGAGCCGAGCTTGGCCATGGCGGCCGGCTCGCCGTACAGTGCCTGCGTGGCCGCCACCTCGTCCTTCAACAGGCCAACCGCCAACCCGACGCCGGCGCCGGTTCGCGAAAACATCGTCGCCGCCCCCAGCGGCGAATGCTGCAAGCCGATGAAGTGGCCAAACTCGTGCAGCGCCACCGCCTCGACAAAGTTGTCGGCGGAGAAGTCGTTGTCGTAATCGGCGAACCAACGATGGTCGACGCCATTGAACACCATGTCCGCCTCGACAATCGTGTGATCATCGAAATACATCGGAAACGTCACCGCCAACGCGCCGCTGATCTCCATCCGCTCGTTGTTGACCAACACAGCCCCGTTCGGCGCGGCTTTTTTCACCCAGTAAACGACATTCGTGTTGTCCTCGCCATCGACATCCACGCCGGGCGGCACCAAACCGCCCTCCTCAAATTTCAGGATCGTCCCCGGCACCGACTGCCATTGGCCTATCGCAGCGCGGACGGCATTCAGCTCCGCCTCGGCATTCTTAGCCGACCACGCATCGCGGGCCAAATAGTAGCGGATAGCCCGCGTGTCGCGGTTCACCACGTTGGGGTGAACAAGCGGATCCAACTCGTCGAGCCGCCAACGCAGCGCCTGGCCGGCGTCGTTCTTGAACAGGACGAACGCCGTGGCGACCTGGGTCAGGCCAAGCGCGGCGGCGATGACAAGCCAACGATTCATTTCGCGGCCCTCCTCACCCGGCGCTTCAACTCGGCGAGCGTTAGCGGCTTCGCTTGGCCTAGCGCGCGCTTGACCACCGCACGCGGGTCGTCCCGCTTGGCCAAGCCGTGGAACGGATTCCGCACCGTGGCCGAGCCGGTCTCCGACTGCCGGGCGACGTCGAACTTGCCTTGATTCAGCCCCAGCGTTACGGCCTCGTCGCGACTGTTGAACACAACAAACAACACCACCTCGCCACCAACCCTGTATCGCGGCTGAAGCGGCGAGCGGGCGATCCGCCGCCCCAGGACTCCTCCGCCCTGCACAATCGTGAGCATCCCGCCGCGCTGCCGTCCCTTCACCTGCTCGACGACCTTCAATTGCACCATCGTGAACAGGCGGCCTTGGTCGTCTCGCTGGCAGGAGAGGCGGACAACCTTGCCGTGCACCACAGCCTCAGCCTTGGCCGCCAACGTCTCGATCGACAGCGACACCTG
>NYYJ01000135.1 GCA_002686755.1 Verrucomicrobiales bacterium | reverse complement strand
CTCCACGTGCCACCTGCATACTCCTCAAACAACACCAACTCTCCGCCCTGCTCAAACGGAATCTGACTCTTGAACTCCGCATCCGCCCAGTCCGAGGCATCCCCGTCGGCCGTAATGCTCGCACTCTGTGCGTCGTACTTCATGTCCTCCTCGCTCAGAGACAGATCCTGCGCCTTCAGAGAAGGTACTCCAATCGCCAATGCTAGACCCATGACGATTCCATTTAAACGGGGTAGTTTGCTCATAATGATATTTATGCTTGGTTGAAAAATATGTTAGACCTCGGAAAGCATCGGTATTTAGCCCCTCCCTTGTCAAGCGATTTTTGGTCGAAAATGTTAATTAACGTACTTTTTAAAGTGTAAACTGGAGCCATCAACCGTTTCGAAACAGAGCAAATGGGTGGATGGCGATCACCCCGGATTCGTCCAGCGCTTGACCAAGCGACAAGAAACCTGACCGATGTCGGGTTTTCAGGTTGCCGGCAGAAATCCAGCCGACCATCAGAACTTCCGTTTAACGTCTGCGATACGGTACGGTGGCGCGGGGGCCAAGCCAGTTCTTCTTGACGGCGGCGATCTTCTTGTCGTCGCCCTTGAAAATAATCTGCTTGGTCTCCGAGTGGCCATCGGCGAAGGAGAAAGTCGCCCGGCCATTATGGTTGGAGGCGACCTCGTCGCCGGTGCCATAGGTTGGGTAAAGATGGAACCAGCCATCATTGAGTGAAGGCGGGTGCTCATCGAGCATCACGTAGATTTCGCTCGGTTTAGGTATGTCCCCCATCCGCAGGAACTGGCGCCAGCCCGGGGACAGGGCATTCTGCGGGCCGGGGGCATTCAGTTGACCAGCGTCCCCGACAAAGCAATTCATGGAGAAACTGCGGACGCGGGATTCCCAACCCGCTGCCCGCTGCTTCATGGTGAGAAAACGATCGGACGGGCACTTGTAGATTCCCGCCGACTTGGAGGTGTAGGGCGAAAGCAGCGCCTCCTTGATGAACAGGATGTTGGTGTTGTCCTTGGAGAGGAAGTGATCCATCACATTGTTCACCCAGTTCTGGCGCTTGGCCAAGGTCTCGCCGATACCATGGTTGCTGACCATTTTGCCGTCGTAATCATCCGGGTACATCATCCACGCCAGCATCAACTGGCGGGTGTTGACGAGGCAGCTTTGCTCCTTGGCCTTTTCCTTGGCCTTGGCCAAGGCCGGCAGCAGCAGGGCAGCCAGGATCGCGATAATCGCGATGACCACCAGCAGTTCTATCAGGGTAAACGCCCTCGACGGGGACGTCGTGGTACTAAACTCAACTTTCATTGGCGCGGCTCCTAACAGGCCAAGCTCAAAAAATCAAACAAAAAACGAGGCTGTGTTAGCGCGTGACACGATAGAATCCCTGCCCCCCCGCTGCGTTAATCTTGGCCGGGCTGGCGCCGCTGACCGGGGTCCAGGGACCGTTCACGGTGGCGGCTTTTTCCAATTGGCCGTCGCCGTCCCAGGAAATGGTGACGCTGCCCGCGGATTGGGAAATAGCCAGCACCGCCGGCTCGGGCGGCTCGGAGTCCTTGGCCTCCAGCGAGTAATGCTCCGCCTTCAGGATATTGCCCAGTGCAGAACCCCAAGTGGTGACCCCATAACGGTTTCCGGCCGTCGCCTCCTGGTCACTCCAGTGCAGCTCAGTCGACTTGGCGCCCTTCTTGATTTCGCTGGGCGTGGCAGGATAATAATTCCTGCGCCACTGGTTCCAGAGGTACATCGGCTCATGCCCGTTGATGATGAGGTGGTAGTTGCCGTTCTCCGCCGTGAAGGCAACGTCAAACGGCCGGCCGCGCACGTAGGAGAAGGAACGGTCTCCAACAATGATGTCGTGCCATTGACCGTCGATCTTTCTTGAAACATTAATGCCCCTTGGCAATGTCGAACCTCCATCCAACGCCATGTCCCTCGTATTGACAACAATGACGCGGGCGTAATTGTTCTCATCCTTATAGTCGTAGACAAACCCCAACCCATCAATAGCGGTGAGGTAGTCATTGGCACTGTGTGAGACAAACCCGAACTCAAGCAGGAAGTTTTTATCCTCAATCGCCGGCCCGACTAAGAGTGCACCCTCTGCATCGGCCTTGAGGATGTCCTTGCCGGTTGGGCTGGCGGTAAAGACATTCTTCATCTGAATAAAGCCACCATGGGCGTTGGACACCCAACCGCCGGCCAAGCCTCCGCCCTGGGCCGGGTCGAACCAGCCCTTGGGCAACAAAGTCTCGCTGTCGTGGCCATCCCATGAGTCCCTGAACACGACCTTGTTCCCGACGGTAACGGTCATGTCTTTGAGCAGGGCACCAGCCCCAACCGGGACACCATCGAAGGCTGTATCACCACCGCCCTGGTGGGCAAACCCGATCCCGGCGCGGCCCGTTGCCAGTGCGTCGTCCTTGAATACCAGTTTTTCGGACGCTCCATCCTCGGCGAAATCGTTCAGATCAATCGGGTCAAACGGAATGGCCTGTATCGTGAAGGAATTCCCATTGGCGATGACCTTGAGCTTGATGATCTTGAGCGTGTCGTCCTCCGGGTCGGGCATCATCCAGTCATCGTATTCCTCGATCATCGAGTATGTCCCGTTGACCTTCTTCTGCATACTCAAGCCGGCCTGCGGCCACGTCCCGCCTCCATCACGGGCGGAGATGGCCACCCGATACCAGTTGTCCTCATCCTGATAGCGGAAATAGAGACAACTCGTGTCGATATCCCCGACCACGAAGGTGGCCTCGTACACGCCGTCCTTCCAGTCCTCCTTCCAAACGGATTCCTTGAGGATCAGTTCCTGTCCATCCCAGTCAGCATATTCATTATCTTCAGTTCCACCCTGAAAGGTTCCACTATTCTCCCAAATGCCCTTGAACCCTTCCCCGAAATCCGTCACGACCATCCGACCCACCGTGAATGGATTCGAGACAGCTGTATTTTCCCAGTTCGAAGGTACGGCATATACCAGTTCCTCTGCCTGAGCAGGATTTGTCCGACGACGGTACTCATCCATGTTACTCACACCGTCCCCATCAAAATCGCCACTCCCCTGCTCGGCAAGACTGCCAATATATTTCTTCTCCCAATCATCATCCATCTTGTCCCGATCCGAATCGGGCCTAAATTGAGCAATTAAATCCATTGGNCGATCGGTGTAGACNGTCAGCTTNCGCTCCTTGCTCGCAACCGTNCCGTACCAACCGTCAAACATGTGACCGGTGCTTGGNACAGCNGTAACAATCAGCTTCGTTCCATCCTTGTACCATTTTGAACTTCCACCAGTGACCTTGCCTCCTCCGTCTGATGTAATGTTCACCTTGACCTCGGTCTTCCAATTCCAAGTCAGCGATGAAGCCTGTTTGATGACGAACGACACCCTCGGGTTACCCGGCAAGAACCAGATGCCCCCCTTGGGAGCCGAACCGGTTCCACTCCAACCGGTCACCTTACGGCGAAATCCTGGCGGATCCTCAACGGGGCTGGGGACAGTCGCAGCGACCTTTGAACCAGGTTCAAAGTTGTTCAACCCGACCGCCGGGCTGGGCTTGCCGAATTCACTGAACACCTCAAACGGAACACCGGCGATCTCCTCCACCTTCAGGTGATGGATATCCAACCTCCGCTGGTACCAACTGAAAAAACCAACCTTGCCTGAATCGACACCGGTAATTTCAATCGGACCATAGTTAAATACCTTGGCTGTCCCGTCCGGGTCACTCACGATACTAAACTCGAGCTGGTTGCCTGTAATTGTCACATTCAGTTCAAATTCGCCTTGGTGTACCTTAGTGCTGGGAACAAATTTCTTAGCGGAAAACGCCGCTCCCTTCTCCCAAAACACCTCACTCCATTCTCCGTTAACGACCTTTTGGACCGACACCCCGATTCGCGGCACACCGGCGCTGATATTCCGGTTCGAAAAGGCAAGCCGATAGAAATTCTGAGGATCTTTATAACGGAACACCAGACCATGACCATTGATCCAGCATCCTGTGAAGGCACAGTGGGGATAGGGATGCATCTTCGTAGAAATACGGTAGTCCTTCCACTTCGCGTCACCCTTGACCAGCATGCCCCCCACCCAATCAATGCTCGAGTTATACTCCTCATCCCCTACCTCAATCTCTGTGCCGACCAGACCGCTGTTGCTTGACTCGGAGAGAACACCTCCAGCTTCAGAATCGGTAGTGATTCCAACACTCCACAGCGGATAGCCCTCGTTCCCGCCCTCCAGGACATCATTCTCCTCATAGTTCATTGGAATCACTTCCTCCCATCCATCAAGCGGGCTGGGCATCTCAGCGACCTTTCCATCAACGGAGATATCACTAAAGTGAGAACCGGCCGGTATTCCCTCGGCCTGTCCCCAACTAACAAGACCCACATTGCCATCCGCGGCCACCGGAATTGAAAGGTTGTTTACCAGTTCATACTCGGTCCCGTCATCCTCGGGATCTTCCACCACGGTAATGGTCAATTTCGTTCCCTTGGCCTTGATCGTCACTTCAAACGGATACCCCTGCATGTACACGAACTCCGGATCCCAGTCCTCGGTGTAATCATCCCCGGCCAGGCGGGTTCCCTTGCCGTTCACAACCCGCTCCAGCAGCCAACCCTCCCCGGGGAACGTGTTACGCTCCGGCTCAGCGGCAAAGATGATCCGGTAAAAGTTGGCTGAATCCTTGTAGCCGAACACCAACCCGATGCCGTCGTCATCCCCGCTCATCAGGAGTGCCTTGTAAGTGTAGTTTTCCCCTGTCTTGGCGTCGTTGATCAGCATTCCCGCCGAGTCGGGCGCCACAACATTGCTGTTTTCGAACAGGGTGTCGCCCCCAGCGCCCACCTGCCACCGGGTGGAACCGTTGAAGGCACCCGGCGGATGGACCGCGGTCCACTCTTCAAAACCGGAGGAAAAGTTCTCCTCCAGCAACGTCTGGGCTGTCACCGGCGTAATGGCGGCCAACAGCGCGGCAAGCGCCAACCGGAATGGGATCGATGTTTTCATTTTATGCGTTTTCATCATCATAATGCTGGAAAATGGGGATTGTTTGGAGATAATCTGGCTCCGTGCTTGAGTTTATGAAGCCGGAACAAACCGTATCGGGCGTTCTGGGCAACGACAACCTTTTTTTAAGCCCAAAGAGGCCTCATTTTCGATGAACCGCTTTTATGCTTTCATTGTCACCTGTGCCATCCTGAGCGCAGCTGGTTGCAGCCAAAACGACTCCAGCCCGACATCCCAAGTCAAACGAATGACCAACGGTATCCCGTCGGGCGAAAACAGCCCTGCCCCGGATTTCAAGGCCAAGCGCATGACCAACGGCGTCCCCCTAGCTCTCGATAACGAGTTGCAAAACCGAAAGGATGGCAAATGGTATTGGAAAGGCACGACCAACCTGTTCACTGGCATCGAGTTGAACCACCACACCAACGGAGTTCTCAAGTTGCAACTGCCATTCACCAACGGCGTTCCCCACGGCCATCGGATCATGTGGCATTCCAATGGACAAAAGGAAAGCGAAGGGAACTTTGAAAACGGCGCGCGCGCCGGCTTATGGAAAACCTGGTATCCCAGCGGCCAACCGGACAAGCAGGGAAAATTCGTAAACGGCAAGCCGGAGGGCATGCAGATCTTCTGGCACACCAACGGAGTCAAGTCCGTTGAGTGGATGCATCGTGACGGGATTCCGCACGGAGAAATGAAGGCTTACCATCCCAATGGCAAACTCAAGCAGCAGGGCGACTACTTGGAAGGACGCCGGAACAGCCAATGGATGGCCTGGGACAAACAGGGGGTGAAGATCCGGGAGGCCCTCTTCCTCAAGGGTAATCTCGTCACGGAAAAAGTGTTCGACGAGTCATCGGAGGCCAAAAAGGCCAAGCCGGCACCTCAAGGCGATGGCAGATAGGTCAGTACCACCTCCGCCTGGCCGGGCTTAAGTGGGACGGTTGTTGTCCTTCCGCTTGGCCAGGCAGCCTGAACGGCCACCGCCTCCCCGGCCGCGCCCAGCACCTGCGTCATGCCGTTGGCCGACCGGTAGCCGGAGACGGTCTGCACGGCCCGCGCCGGGCCCTTCGTCCCGTCCGCGTAAACCAAGCGCAGGACCACCCCCACGCCGCTGCCTTTCTCGTCGAAAGTCACCCGCAAGCCGTTGGCCTCCGCCTGGTTGCGGAACAGCCTCGTCGCCGCCGCGTTCTGCGTGACCACCAGGTCCACGCGGCCGTCGTGGTCGAAATCAGCCAAGGCCGCGCCGCGCTGCTCACCATCAACGTGCACGCCCGACTCGCCTGGGCCAAGCGCCCGGAACGTCCCATCCCCTTGGCCAAGCAGCCACAACCCGGTGCCGGCGTCGTTCCGCGGGTCCTCCGGACGAACCGCAAAAAAATTCTGGCTGAAAAACAGATCATCGTTCCCGTCGGCATCGACATCACCGACACAAACGGAGAACGCCGGTGACAGTTGAACCTCCATCGGCAGCGGCACCGGCTCGAAGCGATCGCCCCGGTTGAGGAACAGCGTGGGGTCGAGGTGGTTGACCTCCCTTTTTTTCATCGTCGCCAACGCTGGCCCGGCGATGCCGTCGATCCCGGCCTTCACCATGTCGGCGTGAACCGGGAAACGAGCCGCCAACGCCGGCAGCCCCTTCTCCAGCGCATGACGGTCGCGCACCGGCAGCCACCGGCCATCGACCCGCACCGCCTCAAGGTGATCGACCGTCCCGTTGCCGTCCGCGTCGCCGACGAACAGGGCCAGGCGCGGTTCGCCGCCCTCCTCCCTAAGCAGGGTCTCGTAAAAACTGTTTCGGCCCCAGTTGGTGGCGACGAGGTCGAGTCGCCCGTCGTTGTTCGCGTCGATCATCGCGACGCCATTCCACCAGCCGCGATACCGGCCAAGGCCAAGCGCGTCAGTGCGCTCGGTGAACCGGCCGTCGTCGTTGCGGAACACCCGCACCGGGCCCCACTCGGTCGCCAGCGCCAGGTCGGCATCGCCGTCACCGTCAAGGTCCGCCGCAGCCCAGCCGTTCACCCGCTCGGCGGTCTCGATCGGCACGTCCCACGCCGGCACCTCCGCGCTCGGGTCGTTGACCCGCTTGAACCGCCCCGCCGTGTTGCCGAACAGTTCCAGCCCGGCCTCCCCCACGATCGCCAAGTCCTCCCAGCCGTCGTGGTCGGCGTCCAGCCACGCCACGCCCGGCCCCGCCTGGCTGGTGCGGCGCGGAAGCAACGGGTTGTTGACGAAATCATCGACCGGCGGCTGCGCATGCCGGTGGGCCAAGCGCGAACTGACATCCTCAAACAACGACTTTGGCCGGGCTGTCTTTTCAGGCGGCTTGGCCAAGTGCGTTGGTTCGTGAATCTCATACAGTCGATTGGCCTGGACATCCGACACCACGGAGCGTGCGCCACCACGCCACAGCACCTCAAGCCGGTGCGGCCCGGGTGGCCCCGCCGCAAAAACACGCACCGGGTCGTCACCGCTGAGGTACCGGCCGCCGGCGATCATTTCCTGCGACAGGACAGTATCTCCGTTGGCCAAGCGGATGCGCGCGCCGATGCCGGCTCGGTTGCCACCACGACCGCGCAGCCGCACTGCCACCCTTGGCCGGGAACTCTCGTTGCGGTACAACCCAACCGCCTCGTTCAGGTTGTTGACGACCACGTCCTGATCGCCGTCGTTGTCGAGGTCGGCCAGCGCCATGCCGTACGAAATGCCAACGTGCGCGAACCCCCACTCCTCCGGGGCCGGTTCAAATTTCAGGTCGCCGACATTGCGAAAGGCCGCGTTGGCGCTTGGCCAAGAGGGGCGATGCTGACGCAGCCGCTTTAACTCGGCGGTCGACAGTCTGCTGACCTTCTGGAGGGCGATACTCCGGTTCTTGCTGTCGATGTCCATTGTGTCGAAGCTGAACCCGTTGGTGATAAGCACATCCTCGAGGCCGTCGAGATCGACGTCCATGAACGCCGCAGCCCATGACCAGTCGCTAGCCTCCAGCCCGGCGTAGTGGGCCGCCTCCAGCCATGTACCATCGTCGCGCGACACCAACAGCGCGTTGCGATTGTAGCGCGGCCGGTCATCGAGTTGCCCGACCACGATCGGCATCGGCTCTTCCTTGTCGAGATGCACCAGCCGGCGCGCCTGCTGCCGAGCCAGCATGTCCAGCACCAGCATATCGTCGTGGCCGTCGCGGTTGAGGTCGGCGAAGTCGATGCCCATCGAGGAACGGCTCGTGTGGCGGACGGCCAACCGGGGCACCGCGCGAAACCGGCCGCGCCCGTCGTTGATCCAGAACCGGTCGGGGTTGGTAAAATCGTTGCAGACGTACAGGTCAGGCGCGAGGTCGCCGTTGACATCGCGAAAAGCCACGGCCAGACCCCAGTCACGGGCGGCAGAAAACGGCCGACCGTCCTCATCGGTGAAATTGCCCTCCTCAAAAACCATCTTTTGAAATTTACCTGTACCGTCGTTCAGGTAGAAACAGTCCGGCTCAGGCAACTCCCTAACCCTGCCGTCCGGTGTTGCCAAAAACCGGCCACGGAACCGTGGCTTAAAGGTGGACTGGCCATTGACACGCGTGACGACCCATTT
>NYYJ01000134.1 GCA_002686755.1 Verrucomicrobiales bacterium | reverse complement strand
ATGTTTACGATACGGACGAGGTGAATCGCCACGTAAACCAGCGCCAGCACGAGAAAATCAATCGGCAGCGGGAGAACCTTGAGCGCGATGACCACGCCGACCACGATGAAAATGACCACGTTGGCCACGAAGGCGGCAAACTCCCAGAATTCGTGCATGAAGTGCTGCACCTCCGGGCTGATCCGAGTGCGGCCGATCCCGGCCCAGACCAAGCCCAGCGTCACCAGCCCCAGCACGCCGGAGATGGCGAAAAGATGTTCGCAGGCGTAAAACACAAGGTATGCCGTCATCAGCATCACCGAGGTTTCCACGTGCGGATCGTTGAACACTCGCTTCACCCACGCCACGCCGACGAGGCCGATCAGGATGCCCAGCACCGCGCCGCCCAGCCCGATAACGAAGAAGCCGGAGACCGCACTTCCTGCGCTGAACGCTTTGGTACCAGTCACCGCGCCGATCAGGACGACAAACGCCACGATGGCGGTGCCGTCATTCAGCAGCGACTCGCCCTCGATTAGTGTGCCGAGTTTTTTGCTGGCCCCCAGCTCCTTGAGCAGCGCCACCACCGCTACAGGGTCGGTGGCGCTCGCGACAGCCCCAAAAAGCATTGCAAGGTANATNCCGAGATTACCCGTACTGANATCCCATTCAGTCAACCCCCAGCCNAGCGAATAGATGGCGATGACGCAGANCCCTGTCATGACCGTGGCNGTCACGATACCCGGTCCCGCCATGTANAANGCATTCCANAANGATTTCTTGAAGACGTGCACATCCAGCGCGTANGCCGCCTCGAAAATCAGGATCGGNAGGAACACGTACAGCACGAGGTGNGGATCNAGATTNGCCCCCCACTCGATGGAGCCGCGCAGCGCGTCGAGNAGNTTGGCGAGAAANCCGTCGTGCCCAGCCCCGTGGCTCGCGCCATGGCCGCCTTCGTGACCGCCCCGGAAGGCGAAGCCCAGGCCAAGGCCGATTAGCATCAGCACCACCGTGAACGGCAGTGGAACCCTGTTGAGAAAATGTCGCGCGGCCGCGCCGATGATCAGCGCGAGGATCAGGAAAAACAGCCCGTACAGGTAGCCGTGGTCGCCGCCGGACGCCAAGATGGGAGTGGTGAGGATGGATGGGTTCATCGGAAAGAGGATGCTCTATCGCGATAACGCCGTTTTGGCAAGCGATTTGTGCCGGTTTCGCCGTTGGCCAAGCGCTTGGCCAAGCGCGGCCGGCTCAGGTGCCAATGCCCTGTGCCTTGGCCAAGCCGGAAAACACCCCTCCATCGNCCAATAGCGCATCGAAACCGTCCTCCTCGATGATCCCGCCCCGGCTCAGGACGATGATCCGGTCCATCGAGCGCAGGGTAGAGAGCCGGTGCGCCACGCACAGCACCGTGCGGTTTTTGCTCAACCGGTCGATGGCCGCCTGCACCTCGGCTTCAGCTTTCGAGTCGAGCGCGGCGGTGGCCTCGTCGAGCACGAGGATCGGCGCGTCCCGGACGAAGGCCCGCGCGATGGCCAAGCGTTGCCGCTGGCCGCCGGAGAGCGTCACGCCTCGCTCGCCGATGCGGGTGTCGTAGCCGTCGGGCAACGCGGTGATGAACTCATGCGCGTGCGCGTGCCGTGCCGCGGCCTCGACCTGTTCGCGGCTGCAGTCCGCTTGGCCAAGCGCGATGTTCTCCGCCACGGTCAGGTCGAACAGCACGACCTCCTGGCTGACAAGCGCCATCTGCCCGCGAAACCCCTTGATGCTCAAGTCGCGAAGGTCGTGCCCGTCGAGCTTCACGGCGCCCGAGTCGGGATCGTGAAACCGGAACAGCAGATTGATGAGGGTGCTTTTGCCGGAGCCGCTCTCGCCGACGATGCCCAGCTTGGTGCCCTTNGGGATGGAGAGATTGAGCCCGGTCAACACCGGCTCATCGTCGTACGCGAACGAGATGCCATCAAACTCGATGTCCCGCTCGAACCCGGTCACCGGCTTGGCCTCGGGGTGCTCGAGGATGTCCGGCTTTTCGTCGAGGACGTGCATCAGGCGCTGGGCGCCGATGCCGGCCTCCTCGATGCTCACATGCAACCGGGCCAGCTTTCGGATGGGCGTGTAAAACATGATCACGCCGGTGAAAAACACGACCAATTCCGGCATGCTGCGCGCCGTGTGGACGACGTACAGGATCAGCGCACCGATGCCGATCATCGACACCGTCTCGACCAGCGGCCCGACGATTTCCCGTGAGCGCACGGTCTTCATCGTCTGCCGGATCAGCTGCTGGGAGAGCTCGCGGAACCGGTCGATCCGGGTGTCCTCTAGCCCGAACGCCTTGATGACGCGCATGCCGGAGAACATCTCCACCGCGAGGCTCGACTGGTCGATGTTGGCGGCGACCCGTTTGCCGGTTGCCACGCGGGCTTTTTTGCCGAAGTAAATGATGGGGATGATGCAGACGGGGAACAGCACCAGCATGCTTAGGGTCAACTGCCAGTCGATCAGGCACAGCCCAGTGAAAATACAAACGATGGCCACCGGCTCCGACACGAGGATGCTCACCCCGGAGGCCAGGCAGGTCTGCAGCAGCAACGCATCGCCGTTAATGCGCGTGATGAGGTCGCCCGTGGTGGCCCGGTTGAAAAAAGGCATCGAGAGGCGGCTCAAGTTGTTGAACACCGCGACGCGCAGGTCGTTGACCACCCGTTCACTGGCCCAGGCCAGGCAGTAGGCGCTGAGGAATTTTGAGGCCCCCCGGAAACCGACGAGCAGCGGGAACACGAGCAGCCCGCCGATGATCTGCAACAGCGTCAATTCGTCGCCCATCCTCGGCAGCCACGGATCGAGCGTGGCGAGCAGGTCGGACTGGATCGAGTCCGCGGTTTTGCTGAACCAGTTGCCGGGCGCCTCGGCGGCGGCGGGCGCGGCGGGGGCGCCCGGCGGCACCAGCCGGTCGAGCATGGTCTTGGTGGCCCACAGCACGAGCCCGTTCGACGCCCCGAAGAGAATCCCAAAAAAGACGCCTGCAACAATCCGGCCCCAGTACGGTTTCAGATAGGGCGCCACGAAGGCGAAGATTTGCCTTAACTTGTGCATGTCGCGATTCCGGTCGCGAATTATCAGTGCCCGCGATGGGCGGCGTGTCGGTTGAGCCGGGCGGCAGCGGTTTATTTGCCCAAGGCCAGTCGGTTGGCCAAGCGCTCGGGCAGGCCGGCTTCCTGGATCTTTGCCTGAGTTTTCTCGAAATCGTACTCCAGCCGGCGCAACTCGATCGTTCCGGCCTTGAGGTCGTAGATGACGTATGCGGCGCGGGAATCCCCGTCACGGGGCTGGCCCACACTGCCGACGTTGATGAAATATTTTTTACCCTTCTCGACCTCCAGCGAGTCGTACTTGCCGCCGATGACGGTGTTCTGATCGCGCATGAAGGCCAGCGGCACGTGCGTGTGCCCGAAAAAGCAGACGCCGGTGTTCTGGTAGGTGAAGCTGGCCGCCGCATCGAGTTTGCTCATCACGTAGCCCCACCGCTTGGGCGCGTCGAGCGTTGAATGCACGATGGTGAAGTTGGCAATCATGCGCAGGTACTTCAGCCGCCTGAGCCAGTCGCGCTCCTCGTCGCTCAACTGGTCGCGCGTCCACATGATGGCGTGGCCGGCGTGCGGGTTGAACCCGCTCAGGTCGGTGTCGCCGGCGCAATACTCGTCATGGTTGCCCATGATGCACGGCATCTCCATGTCGCGCACGATCTTCATGCACTCCCGTGGGTTCGGGTTGTAGCCGACCACGTCCCCCAGGCACACATGATGTGTGCAGTTGTTCTTTTTCGCATCCTCAAGCACCACCTCGAACGCTTCGAGGTTGGCGTGGATGTCTGCTATCAAAGCATACTTCATTCAGTCCAACGGAAATCACCCTGTGATTTCAAACCCTCTAAAATTATCCTGACCCTCACCAAATACGATTTCCTCGTCCCGGATGTTACGGCGCAGGCCCGAATCCCGAATCGCCTGCAGGAACGCCTCCAATTCGGCCCGCTCGCCCTCGGCGACCAGTTCCACACGGCCATCAGGCAGATTCCGGATGATGCCGAGAACATCGTACCCGGGAATCAAGGACTTCACTGTGTATCGGAAACCCACTCCCTGCACCCGCCCCGAGTAGTGTACATGGACTCGAACCAGACTCATATTCGGAGGAGCCGGACTGACATGGGCCCGGCCGTGACAGCGGTTTGCTGCCGTCGAGGCGCATCACCCGCGCGTCAGGGCGGGAGATGAAGCCACAAACACCCCGGCCCGGCAATCTTTTTGTGAGCGTTTCGTGCCTGTTACGCGCCGCTTGGCCAAGCCGGGGTGCCCACTCAATCCCGCATGATCCAGCCGCCCCCCACCACAAGGTCATCCTGGTAGAAAACACACGCCTGCCCNGGCGTGACCGCCCGCTGCGGCTCCCGCAGCTTGACCGTCGCNCGCCCGTTCCCGCCGGGAACCACCGTCGCCTCGGTGCCGGGATGGTTGTACCGGATCGCCGCCGCCGCCTCGATCGGCTTGGCCAAGCGCTCGAACGCGATCCAGTTNCAGCGGTCNATNTNNAACTCGTCCCGCAGCAGNANNCCCTCCTCGCCGACCACCACCCGGTTGTTCTCCGGATCCAATTCCACCACATACAGCGGTGTCGGGGACGAAAGCCCCAGCCCCTTCCGCTGCCCAATCGTGTAAAACTCGATTCCATCGTGATGCCCCAGCACCTGCCCTCGCGTATCGACGATCTCCCCCCGGTGCTCCTCCACCAGCCCNGCCTTGGTCAGGAACTTCTTGTAATCCTTGTCCGNCACGAAACAAATCTCCTGGCTCTCCTCCTTTTCCGCCGTCTTGAGGCTGACACACCGGGCGACCTCGCGCGTCTCGCTTTTTTGCAGGTCACCCAGCGGAAACTTCATGTGCGCCAACTGCTCTTGGCCAAGCGAGAACAGAAAGTAGGTCTGATCCTTCCGCGCGTCCTTCCCCCGCAACATCACCGTCCGGCCGTTGCGCTGCTCGAGCCGGGCGTAATGCCCCGTGGCCACGTACTCTGCCCCGAGCTTACGCGCGCGGGTGATCAGGTTGCCGAACTTGAGTTTCTCGTT
The DNA here is from genome assembly GCA_002686755.1 of Verrucomicrobiales bacterium. GTDB lineage: Bacteria > Verrucomicrobiota > Verrucomicrobiia > Limisphaerales > UBA1096 > UBA1096. Next base: position 6,539 of record NYYJ01000134.1, on the reverse strand, counting down.
GCACATCACGCACGGGTTCGGCGTACGACCGGCTTTATATTCTTCCGCGAAGTAGTCAATCACATCCCGCTGAAACTCCGCAGACTCGTCGACGAGGTAATACGGGATATCGAGCTTGTCGGCGACCGAGCGGGCATCCATCACCGCCTGCGGCCCGCAACACTTGTCCTCGGCCCGGGCCAGGCAATCCTGCGGCCACACCTTTAGGGTGATGCCGACAACGTCGTATCCCTGCTCGACCAACAGCGAGGCCGCCGCGGAGGAATCCACCCCGCCGCTCAAGCCGACGACGACACGCGTTTTGTTGTTATCAAGCATCGATTGGCCCGCTTGGCCAAGAAGGGGATCACTTGGCGATCATGCCGCTTTCGCGGGCGAAATTGAACAGCCCGCCGGCATCGATCACCGGGCGGACCTCGCCCAACGGCTTGATCGCGTACTCCGCTCCGGTGGCTTTGACCTGGACGATTCCTGCGTCGAGGTCGACCCGCACCTCGTCGCCGGTCTTCAGTAGCTTGCAGAGCCGTTCGGTTAGGTCGCACGGATAAAGCTCCCCGGTGGCCACGCAGTTACGGAAAAAAATCCGCGCAAAGCTCTCGGCCAGAACCAGCTTGCAGCCGGCGGAGCCCAGCGCAATCGGGGCGTGTTCCCGCGAACTGCCACAGCCAAAGTTCCGCCCGGCGACCACGATCGGGTAGTTCGAGTCCATTTCACCCTCCGCCACGTACCGCGCAGGGTACAGCGAATCAGGCAGCCCGATCATCGCATAGCTGCCAAGTTTCTCGTACTCCTCCGCGATCGTCGGGACGAGGTTCAGGTATTGCGCCGGGATAATCTGGTCGGTGTCGATATTGTCGCGCACCACGAAAACCGGCCCTTCAAAGATTCTACTCACGCCGGCCATTTGGGGGCAGAAACGGCCGCTTTTCAATTCAAAACGAAACGGACTCGTACTGCCCCACGTTAAACCGGCGGTAATGCGTGAAGCCGCAGCGCTTGGCCAAGGCGATCGCCTCGTCAAACTGCTCCCCAACCCGTCCCGGCTTGTGGGCATCCGAGCCGAATGTCAGCCCCACCCCGAGCCCGGCAGCCATCTGCAGCAGCGCCGGGGCAGGGAACATTTCGCCGCACGGCTTGTTCAAGCCGTTGGTGTTGATCTCGATCGCCGCATCCTGACGCTTCACCTCCTCCAAAAACGGACGCCACATCTCGGAGCAATCGCCGCTTGGCCGGTGGCCGAAAACCTTGATCAAATCGCAGTGGCCGATGATGTCGAACACCCCCAGCGCAGCCGATTGCCGGAGCAACTCAAAATACTCTGCCCAAGCGTCGTCGACATCCCGCCCTATCCAGGAATCCCGCTTATCAGGATGATCGAAACTCCACTTCCCTCCAAGATAATGCACTGAACCAATCAAATAATCCCATTTATGCCGATTTTTCAAGCCTCTAGCCCAATCCTCGTAGCCCGGCACGAAGTCGATTTCAAGGCTCTTCCGGACGGTTACGGTGGGGTTCTCAGCGGCCGCTTGGTCGACTTTTTCGATGTACAGATCCAACTCCCGCTCCAGCATCCGCCAATCATCGAAGTCATCCGCCGGCATTGGCGCGTGCTCGGTGAAGCCGATTTCGGTCAGGCCAACGTGGGCCGCCTGCGCGGCATATTCGGTCGGCTCCCCTTCCGCGTGGCGGCAGAGGGGTGTGTGCATGTGATAATCCGGCGGCAAACCCACGCCCACAAACTAGGGAAGATTCCGCCCTTGGCCAAGCGAAGACCGGGGAGTGGCCGCTCAGTCGGCGGCCGGGTGGCGCCTGACGGGATGCACCTCCGCAAGCTTGCTGGATAGCAGTTGGACCCGTCTCGCCGATACGGCGGCGATGTTTTTGTTTTCCGCGGGATCTTGGTTGTGGTTGTACAGTTCACGCGCCACGACCCCGCCGGTCCGCCAGTTGCGCCACTCGGTGTATCGGTGGTGTCGGGTTCGCAGTGAGTACCCCATCACTTCCGGTTCCTTCCCGGTGTAATAAGCCGGACGCGGGTGCTGCGTGATGGCAAACGGCTTGACCTCGAATACGGGATTCTTCAGGGCGGGCACTAGGCTGGCACCTTCCAGGTGGGTTGGCTTGGCCAAGCCGCACAATTCGGCCAGGGTCGGGTACAGGTCGATCAGTTCCACCGGTGAGGGCGCCGCCGTGCCGCGCTTGGCCAGGTGCGGTGGGGCGATGATCAGGGGAACGGCGGCGTCCCACTCGTAGTTGGAGGTTTTGCACCACAGGCTGTGCTCGCCCAGATGAAAGCCGTGGTCGGCGGTAAACACGACGATGGTGCTGTCCCGCAAACCAAGCCGATCCAGTTCGTCAAGGACGCGGCCGACTTGTGAGTCCATGTAGGTCGTGGCGGCAAAGTAGCCTCGGCGCAGTTCACGAATATCCCTGGTCGACGGCTCGCGTCCGCCGAAGGCGCGCAACAACTCGCGACTGTCGTGCAGGGCGATGTCGGGGCCGTTTTCAGGCCTGGCCAATGATTCCGGCAACGTCACCTTGGCCGGGTCGTACAGGTTCCAGTAGCGCCTTGGGGCGTTGAACGGCAGGTGCGGTTTCCAAAAACCGACAGCCAGAAAAAACGGCTTCCTGTTTTGTTTCAGGCGTTGCAGCGACTCGACGGCCCGGGTCGCGATCCGGCCGTCGAAATAGGCCTCGTCCGGCACATCTAGGATGGTGCTGCGCGGCAGTTTGATTTCGTTCCGCGGTGGCTTCCCGTCGACCTTCGGCTTGTCATCGTCGTGGCGTGCGTAGTGCATGAATTGCGGCACGCTCCATGACTGCGGGTCGCCGTGAATGTCCTGCCGCCAGTTGTGGAAAATCTTGCCGACGCACTCGGTGAAGTAGCCGTTGTTCCTGAAATGTTGAGGTAGCGTGACGATGCCCGGGCGACGCTGCCGGAGGTGTGTCGGCAGGTTCCAGATGCCCAGCGAGTCGGGCCGCAAGCCGGTCAGCATCGAGGCGCGCGACGGGTTGCACAACGCCTGCTGGCAATAGGCGCGCTTAAACATCCGGCCGCGCTTGGCCAAGCGGTCGATGTTCGGGCTGATCACGTGCCCGGCGCCGTAGCAGCCCAGTTCCGGCCGCAAGTCGTCCGCCATGAGAAACAGCACATTCGGCTTGTCACCGGCCGGGGGGCCGGCCAAGCCCCTCAAGGCCACTCCCCAAAGGGCGATCCCAATCGCAAGTGCCAGGCTTCGTGGCGTCATCACTTACAGCGTCCAGCCGTTGCGGTACTCGCTGTGAATGTAGCGGTTGGCTTCGGGGGCATTTTTGACGCGCATTTTTTTGGCGTCCCACTCAATTTTTTTGCCGGAGCGCAGCGCCACCAGGCCCAGCAGCATCGCCTCGGTCATCGGCCCGGCGTAGTCGAAGTTGGACCAGGCAGGTTTGCCGCCCTTGCAGGCGTCGATCCATTCGAGGTAGTGGTGCCGATTGAAGTCGGCCGGTTTCTCGATTGTCTCCGGCACATCCTTGTGATCCGCCTCGGTAGCTCCTGAGAGAAATGTGCCCTTGCCCCAGTACATCGGTATGTAGAGGGAGTCCTTGCTGCCAATGAGAATCGAGCCGTTGCCGGGCAGCGACTTCTGCTTGGCCAAGGAGGGATCCGGTTTTTTGCCGCCGTCATACCAGACGACCTTTACCGGTTTGCGCTTACCCTGCTTAGGGAAATGATAAGTGATGATCGACCATTTGGGCGCGGTCTCAGGATTGATGCCGGATGACACTGCTTCGAGTGTCGTGGGATTGCGCAAGTCCAGCGCCCAATAGGCGAGATCGGAGTTATGACAGCCCATATCGCCCACCGCGCCGGTGCCGAAGTCCCAAAACCCGCGCCACTTGAATGGATGATAGGCAGGGTGATAAGGACGCTTCTGAGCCGGGCCAAGCCACAGATCCCAGTTGACGTTCTTCGGAACCGGCGGCGAGCCGCTTGGACGTCCGATGCCCTGCGGCCAAATCGGCCGATCGGTCCAGATGTGAACCTCCTTCACATCGCCCAAGACGCCGGCTTGGATCAACTCCACGTAACGGCGAGTATCCGGATTCGAGTGCCCCTGGTTGCCCATCTGCGTGGCGACCTTGTGCTTGCGGGCGAGGTCGGTCAGGACGCGCGCCTCAAAGACGGTGTGTGTGAGCGGTTTCTGGCAGTAAACATGTTTGCCCAGCCTAATGGCCATCGCTGCCGCTGTTGCGTGGGTGTGATCCGGGGTGGAAACCGTCACCGCATCAATGTGCTTGGCCTCTTTCTCCAGCATCTTGCGGAAGTCGGCATACTTTGGCGCCTTTGCATGGCGTTTAAACATATGCGCCGCCTTGCCGGAGTCGACATCGCAAAGCGCGACAATGTTCTGGCTTTCACAGCCGTCGATGTCGACCTGTCCCTTGCCGCCGGAACCGATCGCCGCGATATTGAGCCGTTCGTTAGCGCCGAACACACGTCGCGGTAAGACCATGGGAAACGCCACGCCGGCACCAGTCAGGGCCGCTGTCTTGAGGAACGCGCGACGACGAATCGGGGAAATCTGGGGAGTTGTCATAAGCAAACTGGGTGCCCGCATCCTCTACCTCGCCACACGAACCGTCAAGCCAAGCGCTTGGCCAAGCCGTGGAATTCTCTGGATCGATTCAAAGAAGGATTGAATCGCTTGGTGAACCAGAGACAATTCCGGCGCACGGTACCTATGTTTTTTTTCAGATTACGAACGCTTCATTTGGCTTGGATGGTGTGCCTCACCCTCGGGTTTGGAAAAGCGTTTGGCCAGAATCCTCGGGTTCAGATACCCTTTGAGTTGCATGACAAGTCGCTGCGATTGACGGAGTGGGCAAGGCAGCCGATGTTGCTGAATCCTGTCGCGTTAAGTTTTGATTACGAGGGACGGCTGTTTGTAGTGGAGACCGCCCGCAGGGGGACGGTGGATATCGACATCCGCGCCCACAAGGAATGGGTCATTGATGACCTCTCGAACGAGAACATACCGGAGCTGCGGAGGATGTTTCGGACAAAAATGGCACCTGAACTCAGCGAACAAAACAAATCATGGCTTGCGGATCGGAACGGCGATGGCTTGCATGATTGGCATGACCTCATGGCGGTCAAGGAGCGGATTCATCTGCTGCAGGACACGGACGGCGATGGCAGGGCCGATGTCGCAAAAGTCTTTGCTGAGGGGTTCAACGAGGAGATCAATGGTGTGATGGCCGGCGTTCTCCCATACCGGGGTGATGTGTTTGCGACGATTTACCCGGATGTCTGGAAACTGAACGACACCGACGGCGACGGGTACGCGGACAAGCGGGAGGTGTTTTTCCATGGTTTCGGTGTGCACGCCGCGCTTGACGGGCATGACCTGCATGGGCTGACGGTCGGGCCGGACGGCAAGTTGTATTTTTCCGTCGGCGACAACGGCTTCTCGGTTCGCACTCGCGAGGGCCGCCTACTGCATCACCCGAACACCGGCGGCGTGCTGCGCTGCAACTGGGACGGCAGTGACCTAGAGGTGTTTGCCACTGGGCTGCGTAACGTGCAGGAACTAGCGTTCGATGATTTTGGGAACCTGTTCTCGGTGGACAACGATGGCGACATCCGCGAGGAACGCGAGCGGTTCGTGTACATCACTGAGGGGAGCGACTCCGGCTGGAGGTTGAACTGGCAGTTCAAGAAGGGCGGCTGGCCCGGCCGCACGCAGACGCCGGAGTATTGTCCGTGGATCGACGAAAAACTTTGGCTTCCGCACTGGCCCGGGCAGGCCGCCTACATCACGCCGCCGATGAGCGAATTCTCCGTTGGGCCGGGTGGCTTCAAGTACAATCCGGGCACGGCATTGAACGACCGCTACAAGGGCGCGTTTTTCCTGTGCGAGTTTCCCGTGCAAAAGGTGACCGCCTTCAAGACCGAGCCGAAGGGTGCCTATTTCAAAATGGTCGACGAACACATCTTCCTGTTTGGGATGATGGCCAGCGCGATCAACTTCGGGCCGGACGGGTCGCTGTACGTGGCCAACTGGGATGGCAAATGGCAGCCCAATGAACTTGGCAGCATTTGGATGGTCGATGACCCGGCGATCCGGAAATCGGAACAACGCAAACAGGTTGCCGAGTTACTCCGCGGTGATTTTGCCGATCAACCCAATTCGGATCTCGTTAATCTGCTTGCCCATGCGGATCAACGGATCCGGCTAGAGGCGCAGTTTGAACTGGCTAAGCGCAATCGGTTTGACGAGTTGCTGGGATTGGCAACCAATCCCAAGGGCGTCCGCCTTGCCCGCGTGCATGCGATGTGGGGCCTTGGCCAGCTGGCCTCAGACAACCAACGCGATAAGCGCTTGGTCAAGCGGTTGCCGTTTGCGGACAATGATCCTGAGATTCGCGCTCAGGCGGCCAAGCTGGCTGGCGTACGCGCATTGAAGGCCACCGCGCACCGGTTGGTGGAACTGCTTCACGACGAGAGTGCCCGCGTGCAATTCCAAGCCGCAATGGCGCTTGGCCAAGCGGGC
>NYYJ01000133.1 GCA_002686755.1 Verrucomicrobiales bacterium | reverse complement strand
CGCTCAAAGCCATCGAGCAGGCTTTGCAGCCCGTCGCTCATCTGAAAAAGCATCTCCAGGATCTCGGCTGGGCGCTCGAGCAGCAAGAGGGAAGGAAGAAACTCGCCCAACAGATCGCGGCATCCACACGTGCCCTACGGCACGTCAGAAACCTGCAGGTTCACTCAATCGATCGAGATAGTGCCCACAGACTGCCTGCTTACCGGCTTGAGGACGACGCCACATGATCAACGCAGCGGCTCTCGATATCTTTCTGGGTGAGACGCGCGTTGGAACCATCGCACGCCTCGATGGAGATGCGAGCATCTTCACATTCGACGAAGTCTACCTTGCCGACCAGGATCGGCCGACGCTGTCGCTCGCCTACAAGGACGTGAATGGGGACATCATCGCAGAGCCACGCAGCTATCGAACGAAGATCGAGCCGTTCTTCTCCAACCTCCTTCCCGAAGGAACGCTTCGCGACTACCTGGCTCGCCGCGCGGGCGTGAAAGCCGTGCGCGAGTACCACCTTCTCGCACAGCTAGGGCACGATCTTCCCGGCGCAGTGCGCGCCGTCGCCGTCGATGCCGAGGAAACGGAGGTCGACGAGCTAGATGAAGAAGCGGCGGGGAAGCAGGCAGAGCGCGCGCTGCGCTTCTCGCTTGCCGGCGTGCAACTCAAATTCTCGGCGATCAAGGCCCAAGGCAAGAATGGCGGACTGACGATCCCGGTCACAGGCAGCGGCGGCAACTGGATCGTCAAGCTGCCCTCTGCGAGACATCCGGAGGTGCCCGAGGCAGAATTCGCGGCGATGAAACTGGCGGCAAAGATCGGGATTGACGTACCGGACATCGACCTTGTGCCTCTCGATCAGATCGATGGCATACCCGAAGGTATCACCCGCTACGGAAAATCCGCTTTTGCCATCCGGCGCTTCGACCGGGGGGAAGAGGGACCCGTACACACCGAAGACTTCGCCCAGGTGTTCGGTGTCTTTGCAGACGATAAATACGAGAATGCGAGCTACCGCCAGATCCTCAGCGTGCTGGCGATCGAGACCGACGAGCAAAGCGTGATCGAATTCGTCCGCCGGCTCACCTACTCGGTGCTGATCGGCAATGGCGACATGCATCTCAAGAACTGGTCGTTGATTTATCCGGACCGGCGCAACGCGCTGCTGGCACCTGCCTATGACCTGCTTTCGACGCTCGCCTATATCCCAGGCGACGATGCTGCACTCAAATTTCATAGCTCGCGCGAGGGGGCATCCTACACCTATGACGAACTCGAGACGATCGCCGACAAGGCAAGGCTGCCTGCCAAATTGATCACCGCGACAGCGAAGGATGTCGTTGCACAGTTCGACGACGCCTGGAGCAACGAAAGCGGACACCTGCCCTTCCCCGATGACGTGCGAAGCGCGATTGAGAGGCATCGCAAGACTCTTGCGATCTGAGAGCGGTTCCGAAATCCGATCGTTCGCGCGTAAGCACCACCTGGACCAACTGCCGGACCAACACGTCTGAAGATTGGGTCGCAAAGCGGCCCTTCAAATCCCGAAATCCAGTGTCTTGCTCTTGCTTCGAGCGAGTTCCTTTTCGGCCTTGTTGGCCTCTTCCGGTTTCAGCTGATCAAGTTCGCCGATTTTCTTTTCTGTCGGGGTCAACTGTGCGGTGACCTCGAGGGCCGAGGCCTTCTCGCCTTTGTTGCGTGCGACGGCCGCTCCGAGCTTGTCCGAACTGTCGACAACCAGCGTCAGGTGATCGCGAAGCCTCGTGATCGTCACCAGGAACGTCTTCTGGTTCGACAGGTTGCGCTCGCGGCTGTCCATGACGGCTATGCCGCGATCGGATGTCAGACCCTGCGCCATGTGGGCGTTGAGCGCATAGGCAAGATCGATCCGCTTCAGCATCGGATCGTCCTTTTTGAGCTCGACCTGGTCTCCCTTGGAAGCTTCGAATGTGATCTTCCCACCGGCAATGGCAACCACCCTGGCCTGGTCGGCATTGAACAGGCCGCGGCGATGATCGTTGCGGGTCCATCGGATCCGGTCGCCTTCATGGATTTCTAGCTTCCTCGGCTCATGCAAGGTCAGATTCTGGTCGCCCTTCCCTGCCCTGATCCGCGCGGGATCGAACCGGAACCGCTTGCCGCGCTTGTCCGCGACTTCGACCTGCCTGCCCTTCCGGTCCTGTCCCAGGACACGATACTCGCCCGCTGACAGTCCCAGGGCCTGTTGCTTTCTCGAGACCTCGAGCACCCGACCAGGCTGGTAGGCTGACAGATGTCGCAGTTCTTCGCGGGTCGTGTTGACGCGATCGAGCACTCCAAGCTCGGCCTTGCCCGGTCCGATCTCGCCATTGGCGAGAAGTCCCTGCTGGACGGCAGCATTGACCGCAGAGCGGATGGCGCGGCCCGAGGCGTAGATCGATGTCCGCGCGCGGTCGTCCTTGTCGAGCGCCAACCAGGTATCAGCAGCGACCAGCGCGCCATCGCCCTTGGCCTCGACCGTGTGCGGCTGCAGGTGACGCAGCGCCGTGCGTACATCACCCGCCTGTGCTGCCGCCTGCGCCTCGCGGATGACTGGATCGCGGGCGCGCAGGTTGGTCGCCATTTCAGCGCTCGCCATGCCCGTCCGCTGCAGCAGCGCGAAGGGTTTGCCCGCATCGACTGCGCCGAGCTGCTTGCGGTCCCCCATCAGGACCAGGCGGTGAACGCCAGCAAGATTGGCAAGGCGGACGAGCTTTTCCTTGTCCTCGTTCGAGACCATCGAAGCCTCGTCGAGCACGAGCACATGGTCCTTCAGCGCCGCCTTGGCCTCCAAACGCAGCGCCGCGTTGCCGGGATCGTCGAGCAGCTTGTTCCAGCCACCAAGAAAGCGTGCCAGCGTCTGCGAGCCGATGCCGGTGTCGCGTTCGAGCATCTGGACGAGCGTGTTCTGGATCGCGAGGCCAATGACCGGGTGGCCCTCGTCGCGCAGCACCTCGGCGACTGGCTTCAGAACGCTGCTCTTGCCGGCACCGGCAATTCCCTGGACCGCGATCGTTCGATCCTCTGACGTCAGGATCAGCTTCGCCGCTCCGAGCTGGCCCTCGTTGAGGCAGAACCCCTGCCCTGCCATTGCAGCGGTCTGGACACGATCAGTAGCGCTTCCCGGCTCAACTGCAGATGAGCTCGCACCCTTGCCGGCGGCAACCTCGGACATGATCCTTTGCTCGGTCAGCACCGCGTCACGCGAGGCGAGCCAGCCCCTGTGGTCTCCCTTGCCCGCTATCAGGTCGCCGGAGCGCACCAAGGCGCGGGTCCGTCTTTCAATATCGGCAATCGTCGCTGGCAACCCGAAATCGAGCGCAGCCTTGTAGAGCGCGGTGCGCTCGAAGGCAGCCTCGCGCTGCGAAAGATGACGCACCGCCGAAGCGACGGCCTGCGCAGCTGCGATCGTCTCACGGCCCTGCCTGAGGACCGATTTGGGCACGAACGGATCGGCCGGATCGCCCCTGACATGCGCGGCGAAACGTCCCAGCCATGCGCGCCCGCGCTCGGCAAGCGAACCGAACCTGCCAGTTTCGATCGACTGTTTCAGTGTGCGGGTCTGCGCCCGCTCGACCAAGGGCGCGAGGTCCAACCCGATCGATTTCGCGGTTTCGCTCCATTGCATGCCGAGGGCCTCGCGGTCCTCGATCCCGTCCTTGCTCGCGCGCGTATCGAGCGCGGCAATGCGGCCCGCTTCAAGACCAGAACCGCGCCGTGCATCGAGTACTTCCTGGCGGCGNNTCGANAACGCCATGANCTGNTCGCGNGNNATNCCGCGCGCCTCGAAATTGCCNTGCTTGAGGGTCGGTCCCGGCTCATAGCCNAGCTTNTCGACCGCGACNCGNAAGCGCGCCATCGCGATAGNATTGAGCGTGGTGTTGAGCTGCCAGAGCCGGTCNTTCTTGAGCGTACGCCACTTCCCGTCCTTGCCTTGCGTGACATTGGCGATNACCGCNTGGAAATGGAGGTTCGGCTCCTGGTTGCGGTTGGTGTCGTGCTGGAACAGGCCGATCGCAAGGTTNCCGGTGGCCTGCGTTACGATCTTGCCTTTCTCNACCATCCGGGTCTCGGCCGCATTCTTCTCAGCCCANTCCAGNGCTTCGAGGACGGCTTCGCGGTAGGCGGCGATGATCCGCTNGTCNTTCCCNACAAGTGCCAGCAGCGACCAGCTCTTGGGGACGGAGAAGGTNAGGTCTGTACCCGGNCGGTGNNNCTGTCCGGGATTGCCGACNNTGCTGCCGTCGGGCAGCTCGCCNCGCAGCANCNCNTCGAACNCTNNGGNCTCGACCTTGCCNTCGAGACCAAGGCGCTTTGCACCCTCGCCNACCCANTGGCCCGAGCGGTCGGCATCGGCGCTNGCGTAGTAATTGTCCGANGCGAAGTAGCTCGCCGCCGCCGAAGGCGAGCGGACATTGGCGACGGAAAGCATGGGCTGGGATCACTTTCTCTTGGCCCTCGTCCCCTCCCCGGTTGAGCGTCACATATCCGGATCGAAGTCCCCGTAATCGTGACCATGGTCCTGCCCCTGATCGGCATCGCGACCCTGCTTCGCTGCACCGCCAAGCAGCGACTTCTGCTGCTCTTCCTGGAGCCTCTGGTCGGCCTTGCCGCGCGCGACCTGTGCTCGCTGATGCGCTGCGGGATCGGGAATATCGGANCTGGCGGAAGGCACAGCCCGTTGCTCCATGCCGCGGTGCTCCTCAGCTTTCGAAGACAGNGGNAGTTCGGATTGAGCCGGCCGCTGAGGGTNNGATGTNGCCNTTTTCCCTNGCGCATTCGGATCGCGANNCTTNCTTGTCTGGTCCGGTCGAGCCTGNTCGNCCTTGTNGCTGCGACGGGTCCGGCGNNGTTCNTTTTTNTCTTNCTTGTCGGCTTTCTTTTCAGCGCTGTCGGAGCGATCGTGCGCGTCCCTCATCCGGCGAGGATCACCATCATTGTCGCCTGTTTCAGAGGCTGCTCCGGCACCGCCCCCTGCTCCATCTTTANCATCAGNGTGCCGGGTCTGCGGCGGTGGCTTCNGCATATCGCGGGGAATGAAGCCTTCGGCTACCCGAGGCCAGTTGCGCGGTNCGAGAACCACGGGTGCCGCCGGAAATCCTTCGGGAAACTTGATGAANCCATGAAGGTTCTTGAGCTTCATCAGCTCGTCNGGAAGCAGCANCGGNACGACCTGGCGCCGGGGCGTNAGGCTNACCGCNTCNCGNGCATTGTTGTAGCCNTAGCTGTANCCTTCCTCCATCTCGCGAACCTCGCGGTGGCCGATNATATCGGAACACCAGGTGGCGGTCTCGCGATCTGCTGTGCCNAGGATCAGCTTGGTNCGGGCAAGCGAGGANAGGGTCATNGCCATGTTCTCNCCGTAGACATCCTTGAGCTTGGCAAAGGCATGNATCCCGGTGACGATCGCGCCCCCGAAATTGCGCGCGGTCTGGAGGCCCTTNTCNAGNGAAGGGAGACGATGCAGNGCGCCCAGTTCGTCGATCAGGAACCAGAGCCTGATGTCCCGCGAGCGCTGGCCCGCCATCAGCGTATTGATCGCGGTNTCGAGCCACAGNGTGAGCANCTGCGAGAGCACGCTCATGTCGATGTAGCGNGCNGACAGNAACAGGATNGAGCCCGGTNCNCCTGCCCCNTTGANCCACTCGCGGACCGAAAAGGGCNTCCCGTCTTCGGGCAGCATCTGNAGCGCCTTGGCNTTGACATTGAACACTGCNCGCACCGATTCCGCCATGCGCGCCGCGCTCGGCGTGCTGATGGGACCGGCCATGGTATCTTCGACGAGNCGGTGCAGATCGGAGAGATCGGCGTTCATGAGTTCGTGGGCCAGCGCGGCGTTGGTGCCNCGCCCTGCTTCGGCGAGCTTNAGACAGGTCTCGACGAACAGCGTGCGCGCGGCGAGCACCCAGAACTGTTCGGCGCCGCCCCCATCNTGCGGGACGAGCGACTCNGCNGCGGCATGNAATTCGGCACGCGTGGAGCAATCGTTGAANACGCTCCAGGCGGGNCANCGCGCGTCGAGCGGGTTNAGNATNANNTCGCGNTNGGGATCGTAGAAGGTTTCGACAAAGGCCCCGGTAAGNTCGAAAATGACCGCNCGTTCGCCCCGTTCNCGGATCTCCCTGGTNAGNTCNGTNAGGACAACGGTCTTGCCTGTCCCGGTTGTGCCAACAAGCATCGCNTGACTCTGCTCNAGNCGCCANGGCCAGCTGACNCCNGCNAGATGCGCGGGNGAATAGAAGCCCGCATNCCGCAGCGAAGCCGACCCGGCCAGACGCCAGCGCCAGCCCAANGCATCGCCATANTCGCGGGNACGGGCATNGCGGTTGTGCGCNGCGATCTCNCGGNNAAGNNCNCGCAAGGTAGCNAGCTCNGCNCCGCGCACATGCTTCTTNTGTTTCGACTTCTCGCCGAAGCGTTCGGCAACCCACCAGAAAAGCGCGNAGAGCGGCGCAAGAATGAACCCTGCAAGCCACAANGCGCTGATNACCGCNCTCNGGAAAAGCGCGACCGCTTCGCGCATCGGCGGGNAATCGGTNACCACGGAAATGGGAAATGCGACGAGGCTNCCATCGGCCAGCTTGAGGTTCACAAGCTTGTCTGGATCGAACTCCATGAAGGCATAGCCAGAGGCATAGGCATGCATCCACAGGAGGTAGACCTGATAGTCATCTAGCGCGCTGCTTACGTCCCAATAGACCAGCCCGAGAACGACCAAGAGTGTCACGATCAGGGGCCCTTTGAGGCCCGCCGCAAACATGAAGCCGAAATGCCCGAGGAGCTGGCTGCCGCGGGTGAAGTTGACGAGATTATGCTTCATCGTCGCCTCCCATGGGTCGGGGTGCAACGATACCGAGGCGCTCCAGCCGGCGCTGGTAGGCAGCGACGGTTTTATCACGCAAGGTAGTGTCGGGATGATGCGTAAGCAGCGCATCCAATGCGACCGTGATGAAGATGTTCTGGCGGACCGGATCGGTCGCCGGAGTCCTCAGGTCAGCTTCGGTCGCGCGCTGCCAGGCATCGAAGATGCAATCGCAAACAACGATACTCGCGCTGACCCTGCGCTCGTCTGCTTGTTTCCTGATCCATTCGGCGATCAGGGGCGTGACATAGGTCACAAACCGGTGGTGTCTTTGCATTTTTCCAAGTTCCTTGTGTTCAAAGAACCTGGCTCACCCTTCGAAAGGCAAGTGCCACTCTAGGCCGCAGCATGGGGTGTAGGAAAACGGAAAATTCACATCGCTTTTCAGCAGATTAAACGGATCTGTGCCGACTCGGCACGGACGAGAAAGCAAGTGGACCGCATCCGGCACAGAAGATGGTATCAGCGCATTTTCGTGAATTCGTGAAGCAATTCCGCGCCTTCCATTGCAGCACCCGCTGCGTACGGTGTGCCAATTCTGTTCCCCATTGCGCGGCGAAATCCAGTGATCATGGTCGCTCCTTTCTCGAAGGCATTTTCCAACTGAGCCCTCGGAGGCGCGAGCATCCAGTTCGCGAACGTAATTGAGCCTGATCTGCGTTTGAATGAATACCACGCACAAGGTCCGCACCCCCGCAAAGGCTGCGGCAAAGGAGCGCGTGCGGTGCCCGGGACCGGGGTCTGTCGGTTCCCGCGGCACCGCGCCGGTCCGACCCGCTGTCGTTCGGGAGTGCGTGCGGGGCCCAGAACAAGAAGGCCGCGCCCGCAGGAGCACCGCCGAAGGCGGGGCGGGACCGAGCGCGACCCCAGCCCCGTTCCGCTTTTCGCCCCGCTCCAGTGCCAGCGAACACGAAAAAAGGGCAGGAACCGTCACCGGCTCCTGCCCTCGTTTGGTCGTCAGTATTCGTCGAGCATGGCTCCATGGACCGTGTGCACCACGCGGCTGGCGAGATGCGCAGGCAGTGCGTTGTAGTCACCCTCGTCCAGGGCGAAGTAGCCCAGGTCTTCATCTTCCACCACGTGCTGGTCGAAGAAACTGTGCAGGGCGCGCCTTTCGGCAACTGCAAGCGCTTCGAAATAGCTGTGCGCGTTCGTGTCCAAGGTGCTGAGTGCAGTCATGATATCCTCCTGAAACCTGTCGCTGAGACGACAGGAAACAGGCGGAGGGGCATGGGGCCGGCGGGTCAGGGATCGCCCCGAGGGCGACCGCGAAGCGGCGGTGGGGGCAACGATTTTGTCGGACCGGAGCAAAGCGCAGGGGAGGCAAAATGGTGGGGCCCCGCCGTCCTTGACGCGCCGGCCCTATGCCCATCACCCTTGGAACTCGGTGAGCCAGCCCCCTCCCCCGCTCCGTTATGGAGTGCAAGGGACGACCCGCGCGATTGGACTTTCCTACAGGCTGTGCCCGGGTGCATGTTGATCGAAGGGAGGATCCACCGAGGGGTGCAGGAAAGGAACCCCGATGCCAACCAAACGAAGCGCTGTCGCAGCACTCCGGAAACTCGAGGCCGACCGGCTGGCACTTGCCGAGCGCCAGAAACAACTTGAGGAGCAAGCCGCCCTAGAACTGGGCCGCATCATATTGGGAACAGGACTTGAGACCTTCTCGAAGAAGGCGCTCGCAAGAGTTGCCGGAGAACTTGGAAAGCTCGGCGAAGAGGCGTCTCTACTGAAGCTGGTTCCACCGGCTCGATCGTCTTCTCGCACCGAACAGTCATCGGAAGAGTAGGAAAAACAAAAGGGGTCCTGTCCGCTAAGACAGGACCCCTTCGGGAGGGAGACCGACGGGAGAGTTCAGTCGATCTCGGGAGCGTCGGTGTTCTCGTTGTCGTCGCTCGAACCACTGCCGCGGGAGAGGAAATCGACCTTGTCCGCGAGGATTTCGGTGCCGTAGCGGGTAACCCCGTCCTTATCTTCCCACTGGGTATAGTGGATGCGGCCCTGGACTGAAACCAGCTGGCCCTTGGAGCAGTACTGCCCGACGGTCTTGGCAAGGCCGTTGAAGCAGGTCACCCGGTGAAACTCGCTTTCCTTGGCGGTGTAGCCGTTCTCGTCCTTGTAGGTCTTGCCGTCCTTGTCGCGCAGCGGTCGATCGGTGACGACGGTGATCCCAGTAACATTGGTGCCGCCCTTGGTCTCGCGGGTGTCGGGATCGCGAGCGATGCGGCCAGTGAGGATTGCAATATTGGTCATGGGTGTATTCCTTCGGTTCCTCAAACCGGAGACCATCTCCGGCTTGCGAACATCCAGAAGAAGCAGGACATGGGAGGACTGCACCGCAGGCCTGAAGGGCCGAAGGGGAACCTGTTCATGACGGGTGGTGCGGGCAGGCAGCGCAGCTGCTAACACGGCCGGCAAGGAACGGGTTGCTGTCCTCAGCTGACCTGGTTCAGGACTGTTCGCGAAGAAAGCCGGATGGGTATCGGGTGCGGGCCTGAAGGTGCCAATACCCTGCTGCAATCAGCCTGCTCCATCGCCTTCCGATGCCGCCAGAAGATCCATGAAGTTGCGGGCTGCTTCCCGGTCTTCCTCGTTTTCGAACGCAACGTCGAGATCGGGGGCAGACCCAAACATGTGCAAGAACGACCACAGTGCAAAGCGCTTGCCCCGGTCGTCCTCAAGGCCGAGATCGACCCGGCAATGCTCAATGCCGGCTGCAAAGGTATCGGGAGAAACCCCGGAGAGGTCGGTGGTGGCAAAGTAGCGCTGCAGCAGATCGTCAAGTTGCATGACCGGTCCATAGTCGGGTCGGCGCCGAATGCACATCCAGGCAATT
>NYYJ01000132.1 GCA_002686755.1 Verrucomicrobiales bacterium | reverse complement strand
CTCACCCAGCACGGCTCAGTCTATTGGAACGACCACCGGCAACGCTGGCTCATGGTGATTTCGCAGTCGCTCGGCTCATCGATGCTCGGCGAGATCTGGTTCGCCGAGGGCGCGCGCCCGGAAGGCCCGTGGGCCTACGCCCGCAAAATCGTCACCCACGACGACTACAGCTTTTACAATCCCAAGCAGCATCCCTACTTCGCGAAGAACGGAGGGCGCATCCTGTTTTTCGAGGCCACCTACACGGCCAGTTTCTCCGGCAACAGGCACCCGACCCCGCTGTACGACTACAACCAGATCATGTACCGCCTGCAACTCGACGACCCCCGGCTGAACCTCCCCTTGCCGGTTTACGAGCGGCCGGGTGCCGCCGGAGCAACTTGGTCGATGGTGCGCCACGGCAACGCCGCTCCCCACTTCTACGCCCTCCTTAAGCCCGGCGAAGGCACAATCCCGGTTGGTTGGGACGAATCAACCGGCCGACTCGTGCGCTTGGCCAAAACCGCCGATGCCCTCTTCCACGCCGCTGCTGATCCCGCCGCGCTTGGCCAAGCGTATCTCCAGCCGCTCCACGAATGGACGCGA
Source organism: Verrucomicrobiales bacterium (assembly GCA_002686755.1). Taxonomy (GTDB): domain Bacteria; phylum Verrucomicrobiota; class Verrucomicrobiia; order Limisphaerales; family UBA1096; genus UBA1096. Next base: position 10,191 of record NYYJ01000132.1, on the reverse strand, counting down.
ACCCATCAGGGCAAAGCGGTTTACTCCTACGGCACGAACTCTCCCGACAACGGAAAATGGCACCGGTCGCCGAAGCCGCTCGGCCACATTTGGCCTGTTCCCCGGTTGGTGGCTCCATGAATCTTTTACGGTCAGCATGTTTTTTTATTCTCCTCGCCGCTTGGCCAAGCGCTTGGGCTTGGGAATGGCGGACGGTGACGGTGCCCGGTGCGGACGATGCATCCCGTCCCAATGGTGTTGGCTGGTATCGCTGTTGGGTGAAGGTGCCGGACAACTGGGCGACGCTTGGCGGTCGTGATCTTTGGGTGGAATCGGTCACGCTGACGATCGACTCAAGTCATGCCGCGCACGAGGCGTTCCTCAACGGCAATCGTCTCGGCCGCGCGGGCGGCTTCCCGCCGGATGCCAAGCCAAGCGACGGCTTGGCCAAGCGCTACAAGGTGGCACCCGGCAGNTTGGCCAAGGGCAAATGGAACGAGCTGGCGATCAAGGTTTTCAACCGCGAAGGCAAAGGCCGCTTCCGGGGCAGCGGCCCGTCGATTCAGGGCTACTTTCTCGAGTGCTTTTTTACTGGCGAATGGGAGTACAGACCCGGCGCAGAGCCGGAGCTTGGCCANGCGCTCGCGGCCAAGCCAGACCGCGCAGCCTATGACCAGTTTTACGAGGCCAGCCGCGTTTTGTTTGAGGCACAAAAACTCGTACACGGGGAACGGCTCAGCCCGGCCGAGAGCCTGAAGAAATTTGAACTGGCCGACGGGCTCGTCGTTGAGACCGTGCTGCACGAGCCACTCGTCGCGCAGCCGACACACTTGAGCTTTGACGAGCGCGGCCGGCTGTGGGTCTCGCACTACGTCCAATACCCGTACCCGGCCGGCCTGCGACAAATCAGTCGCGACAAATATTACCGAGCCAAGTATGACCGCCAGCCCAACCCACCCCCGCACCACACGCCCGGCCGCAGCCGCATCACCATCCATGAGGACACCGACGGCGATGGCAACTACGACACNCACAAGGTTTTCATCGACAAACTCAGCCTCGCCAACGCCGCCCTGCCGGGGCACGACGGCACGTGGGTAATGCACACGCCGCACCTGCTGTTTTACCCGGACAAAAACGGCGACGACATCCCGGACGGCAACCCGGAAGTGCACTTGGCCGGTTTTGGTTTTGAGGACACGCACTCCGTGGCCAACGGCATAGCGTGGGGGCCGGACGGCTGGCTGTACGGNGCACAGGGCAGCACGGTGAGCTGCCGCGTCACGCGACCCGGCATCGACCCNCCCGGCGCNCCCGGCCACTACTTCGAGGGCTGCATGGTCTGGCGTTACCATCCCGACACACGTGATTTTGAGATTTTCGCCGAGGGCGGTGGCAACGTCTTCGGATTGGAATTCGACGCCGCTGGCCGCCTGTTCTCCGGCCACAACGGCGGCGGCACGCGCGGATTCCACTACGTGCAAANCGGNNTNTACCTCAAGCANGGCAAGAGCCCGGGAAAGTTCGGCCCGCCGGACAACCCGTTCTCGTTCGGCGAACTGCCGATGATGCCCGGCGGCAATATCCCGCGCTTTTCACACAATGTCATCGCCATCAACGGCACTGCGCTGCCCGACGACTGGCAGGGCAAACTGTTCGGCGCCGACCCGTTGCACCGCCATCTCGTCCTGAGCGAACGTAGCGTGCGGGGCGCGTCGTTCACCACGCGCGACATCGCTTTTCCTGTGAAAAATTCCGACGTTGCCTTCCGCCCGGTCTTCATGGCCAACGCCCCGGACGGCTCGGTATTGATCGCCGATTTTTACGAGCGCTACATCGCACACGGCCAGCATTACCAGAGCCAAATCGACCCGACCTCCGGCCGCATCTACCGGCTCCGGGCAAAAAACAAACGACGCGACACCGACACACGCCTCGACAAAAAAACAGCTGATCAACTCCTGCAGATTCTCGATCATCCGAACAAGTGGCACCGACAGACCGCCATCCGGCTGATTGGCCAACGCACCGATGCAGCCGCTCACGGCACGCTGAGAAAACGAATCGGAACCGTGTCCGGACAAGCGGCGTTGCACGGCCTCTGGGCACTGCATCAGGCCGGCGGAATCGATGCCGCATACGCCACCGAACTGCTCGCGCACCCGAACCCGCACGTCCGCGCATGGACCATCCGCATGCGGGGCGACCGCCGGGAATTGTCCGCCGGCTTTTTCGAAACCGTACGCCGCTTGGCCCAACACGAAGGGCACCCGGAGGTACGCTCGCAAATTGCCAGCACTGCGTTCCACCTCCCTCGCGATCAGGCACTGCCGCTGGCGGCGGAGTTGCTTCGGCGTACCGATGATCTCGATGATCCGTACATCCCTCTGCAATGCTGGTGGGTATTGGAGCGCCACTGCGAAAACGACCGCGCTGCGGTGCTCGATCTATTTGACAAATCATTTATCCGCCAACCAATGGTGGAACAGCACATCCTCGAGCGCCTCATGCGCCGGCTCGCCGCCCGTGGCCGACAGGCCGACCTCTCCGGTTGCGCCCGCCTGCTCGCGGTCGCCCCGACGAAAGCCCACCGCGACAAATTGATGGCCGGGTTCAGCAAAGCCATCGAGGGGCAGGCGCTTCCACACCTGCCGGACGCATTGGCCAAGCAGCTTCAAAATCTCGACAATCCACCGTTGGCCCTGCGAGTCCGCCTGGGCGACGAGGCCGCACTTGGCCAAGCGCTTGGCGTGATCGCCGATCGGAAAAAGTCGGCGAAGGAACGCATCGAGTTAATCCGCGCAACGGGTGACACCAACCTCAATCAACTGAAAGCCACCCTGCTTGGCTTGGTTCAGTCGGAACCGGATGCCGGAGTCGTGACCGCTGCGCTGCTGGTGCTGCAACGGATCGACGACCCGACGCTTGGCCAAGCGGTGGCCAGGCGGCTACCCAACCTGCCCGCCGCAGCCCGGCCCACCGCGATCTCGTTTCTCGCCAGCCGGTCAAGCTGGAGCATGCGATTGCTGGATGCTGTCGAGTCCGGTCGCTTGGCCAAGCGAGATGTTGCCGCGACCACCGTGGAGGTTCTGCTTGGCCACGGTGGCACGGTGGCCAAGCAGACAAAAGTCGCTTGGCCAAGCGCCAATCAACCGGCTGGCAACGGCACCGCTGCGGAGATCGCCCGGGTTCGCTCGGTGGTCGAGGGCCGCACCGGCAGCCCGTACCGCGGCCGCGACCTTTACCTCCAGCGCTGCGCCGCCTGTCACAAACTGTTTCACAAGGGCGGCGACATCGGCCCCAACCTGACCGCCTACCAGCGAACCGACCTCGACACGCTGCTGCCCGCCATCCTCGACCCAAGCCGGGAGATTCGCGAGGGCTACGAGCAGATGCAGGTGCAAACGAAGGATGGTCGGCGACTCAGTGGATTTTTGTCCGACCGAACGAACCGGTTGTTGATCCTTCGCGGCGTCGATGGAAGCGACACGGTGGTCGAGCAGTCGCAGGTGGAATCGACCCAAATCAGCCCACGCAGCCTGATGCCGGAGGGACTGCTCACCGGCCTGACCGACCAACAACTGCGCGACTTCTTCGCCTACCTCCGCATCGCCCAGCCGATTCGAAATTAACCGCGCAAAAAACCCCGTGATTGCCAAGCGCTTGCCCAAGGGCGCATACTGCCGCGCGGATGAGTAAACGGTTTTACCTGACCACCGCCATCGATTACGTCAACGGCGAACCTCACCTCGGTCACGCCTACGAGAAAGTCATCACCGACATCATCGCCCGGACGCATCGCAGTCTCGGGCAGGAGGTGTTTTACCTGACCGGTCTCGATGAACACGGCCAGAAGGTGCAGTCCGCGGCCAAGGCCGAGGGCAAGGCCCCGCAGGTGTACTGCGACGAGTTTGCGGCGATCTGGGAGACGTTCGCCGGGCGGCTGAACCTGACCCACGCAGACTTCGTGCGCACTTCCTCCGAGCGACACAAGGCGTTCGTGCGGGCAGTGCTGCAAAAGCTGTATGACAACGGGCATTTTTATCAGGCCGAGTATCGCGGTTTTTATTCCGCCCGGCAGGAGACGTTTTTGACCGAGAAAGACCGGCGCGAGGACGGCACGTTCGACCCGATCTACGGCGACGTCACCGAGTTGGTGGAGCACAATTACTATTTCAAGCTCGGTGAACATCAGCAGTGGTTGATCGACCACATCGAGGCCAACCCGGACTTCGTCCAGCCGGAGACGCGGCGCAACGAGGTGCTCGGTTTTCTCAAGAACAACACCCTCGAGGACCTCTGCATCACGCGGCCCAAGGAACGGCTCGAGTGGGGTATCCCGCTGCCGTTCGACGAGGAATACGTGACGTACGTCTGGTTCGACGCCCTCAGCAACTACGCCAGCATCCCGGCCGCGCTGGGCGACAACGCCGCTGCCGGGCCGATCGGGCTCGACTCCCGGCCGGACGCCCCCGCGCTTTGGCCGGCGGATATCCACGTCATCGGCAAGGACATCCTGAAATTCCACGCTGTCTACTGGCCGATCATGCTCAAGGCCATGGAACTGCCGTTGCCCGGGCAGGTGCTCGTCCACGGTTGGTGGCAGAAGGATGGTCAAAAAATGAGCAAGACCACCGGCAACGTGGTCGATCCGGTCGCCGTCATCGACGAGTGGGGCGTGGATGCCTTTCGCTACTACGTCGTGCGCGAACTCGACATCGGCCCGGACGGCAACTGGACGGACGAAAGCTTTCAGGCCCGCTACTCCGCCGAGTTGGCCAACGGCTTGGGCAACCTCGTCAACCGTTCGCTCTCCATGCTCAACCGCTATCGAGGCGGCACCCTCGAGGCGACCTCCGACGAGCTGGCGGCCGACGCCGAAAAATGGATCGCCGAAGCCCGGGGCAACTACGAGTCACACCAGATTCAAGCCGCGCTGGTGAGTGTCTGGGGGCTGGTCGACCGCGCCAATCAATACGTCGAGCAGACTGCACCGTTCAAGCTGGCCAAGCAGGAGGATCAAGCCGACCGGCTCAACGAGGTGCTCTACAACTTGGCCGAGTGCTGCCGCATCTTGGCGGTACTCATCTGGCCGGTCATCCCCGAGACCGCCGAGAAAATCTTTGAGCAGGTCGGTATCGACGGCTCGCCCGCGGATTTTTCTCTGGCGAAATGGGGCGGCTTGGCCAAGGGCCACACCTGCAATAAACCCACCCCACTCTTCCCCCGAAAAGACCTCGAAAAAAGTAAGCGCTTGGCCAAGCGCGAGGCTTGTTAATCTCCCTTCTTGCGGAGGCGGATGAATTGCTGGGCTCCGGCTGACTGCGGGAAATCGAGGTTGAAGTAGCGCTTGGGGCTGTTTCGAAACGAATGATCCGTGCCTTCGATCTTGCGGCTGCACCCGCCACTTGTCAATAATAAGAACTGACCCCTTTATGACCCCTTTAGGTTCAAGGATTAGAAACTGTATTCGGCCTGGATCCATAGCTTGTCCCGATCCGGGAGCGAGTCGCCGTCAAAATGGGAGTACTTGGCGATAGCTTTCCAATTGTCGCCGATGCCCCGGGAGAGGACGAGGTCCCACTCGGAGCCGAAGTCGCCCCCGCCCACGTTGGCGGAGTAGTCGTGGTAGACGACCTTTAGCGGCATCCCGCCAATCTTCACGCCGCCCCAGATGAATAGATCTTCGAGGCCGCCGGTGGGTGTAGCCAGAAAGGCGTCGGCCCAGCCGTTGTGGGCGTGCAAGGTGGCCAGCGGGGTGGCAAAGCCCTTGCCATTGTCACTGCCCAGCACCTCGTAGCCGATGCCGGCGCTGTAGCCTTCGCTGGTGCCGCCCAATTCGAGCCGGTAGTAGTCGGCGTCGTAGTCAGTAGGGTTGTCGCCGGCGTCGGACTGGCTCGCGTACTCGGCGCGGTAGTTGATGCTGGCACTATCCCCGACGGACTGCTTGCCGGTGAGGCTGATGCCAAAGGTGTCGGAGGAGTTGCCGGGGGCGTTCTCCAGGTCGATGAGGTAGGCGTAGCCGGTAAGCGTGCCGACGGAGAGGCCACTGTACGACAGGTTGATGAGATGAGAGTCGGAGCCAAACTCGCCCTTGGGATGGTGGTCGCCAAAGATACGGTTCACGTTGTCGACGTAGCTGTAGTGCAGCGTGGTGTCGGACAGGCTGGTGTTGCGTAGGGTGACCGCGTCGTAAGTCTGCTCGTTTTGGCGCCAACCGATGTTGCCGACGAAGCGGGCGTTGTCGAGGATGATGCGCTGGCGGCCGAGCGTGATGTTGGTGTTCTCGGTGCCGTAGGAGAGGGTGGCGCGATTGAGTTCGGTGCCCTCGATATCGGCAATGACGGTGCGGCCGGCGCCACTCTGTCCGGCTTGGTTGTAGTTGTCCTCGCTGCCAAGGATGGTCACGTCCTCAAACTCAACCATGCCCTTGATGCCGTACAACGGCGCAGTCTCCCAGCCCATACGGGTGCGGAGGGTGAAGGCGTTGGACTCCTCGAGGCCGTCCTGGTCGGCGTGCTCGTAGCGAGTCCGCACGTTGAGAAGCAGGCTTCCCCCTGAGATGGCGTCGCTGAGACTCTCGGCGTCCGCCCCGTTGTCCTGTGCGATGGCTGGCACGGAGTAGACCGCTGCACAGGCCGCCAACACGATGGATGAACTTTGGGTTGTCTTGTTGTATTTCATTTTCTTGTTGTATTTCATTTTCTCGTTGGGTTTGTGTCTTGTTGCCAATGTATTCGTCCCAGATCGCCAAGAGGTTCCTGCTGCTGCAGATGTGCGGATTGGTTCATAAGCCGGATCGAAAAACCAATCGGGGCAACCATGATTGTCGTGTCAGGGAATCCCCGATTCATGGCCAAGGCCATGGAAAGCACTGCCGAAATGGTGGGCATAGTGGATGGCGAGCATCGCTTGGCCTACGTCAATCCGCCGCTATTGAATGGGTTTAGGACACCCATAGAAACGATAGATTTGCGTAACATGCTTCACTTGGCAACGTTTTATTGAAAATGAACATTGGCAGGATCGATGATTCGCTTCATTCCGATGACGTCGGGCCTCATTTGACCCGAGCGAACCTTGTTCTCCCTTCGATCAGCCATCTTTAACCGTTGTTTTGCTTCTCTTCCTGACATTCATCTCATCAAGAATGCATACCGATCCATGTTGTAGACCAGATTGCTCATCCTGTTGTGGTGATGCGCTCGCTCCTTCCCAATTGTCCGCAATCGATCCATCGCCAACTGGCTCACGAGAAAATCTTTGAGCAGGTCGGTATCGACGGCTCGCCCGCGGATTTTTCACTGGCGAAATGGGGCGGCTTGGCCAAGGGCCACACCTGCAATAAACCCACCCCGCTCTTCCCCCGAAAAGACCTCGAAAAAAAGTAGAGTTCTCTGCGTTTAACAACCCGCTTGGCCAAGCGCTTGGTTGTTTGCGGTCGCTTAACGCGATAGCCTGCGGCAGCGATGAAAACTTGGATCTGTTTTTTTTGTGGACTGATCATGGCAGGCGCGACCCCGGTAAGCGACGAGCCCAAGCGGGCGCCGATTTTGGACGACCCGTTTCTTTGGCTGGAGGAGATCGAGGGCGATCGCGCGCTCGCGTGGGTGCACGACCGTAACCGGGAATGCTTCGACGAACTCGAGTCGGACGCCCGATACGCCACGTTCCTCGAGCAGGCGGAGGCGCTGCTGAACGCCAAGGACCGCATCCCGTACGGCTCGGTTCGCGGACGATTCGTTTACAACTTCTGGCGGGACGCCGGGCACGTCCGCGGCATCCTGCGGCGCACCTCACTCGCGTCGTATCGCTTGGCCAAGCCGGAGTGGGAGACGGTGCTCGACATCGATGCGTTGGCCAAGGCCGAGGATGAAAACTGGGTGTACAAGGGCACCACCTGGCTGGCCCCCGGTTACGAGCGCTGTCTTGTCAAACTTTCCCGCGGCGGCACGGATGCGTCGGTGTATCGCGAGTTCGACGCCTTGGCCAAGCGCTTCGTCAGGGACGGCTTTGTGTTGCCGGAAGCCAAGTCCGGCGTGGCCTGGCTGGATCGTGACACGCTGCTCGTCGGCACGGACTGGGGCGACGGTTCGCTGACCGCATCCGGCTACCCGCGCTTGGCCAAGCGGTGGAGGCGCGGCACGCCGTTGGCCAGGGCCGGGACGGTGTTCGAGGGCCGGAAGGAGGACATCGGCATTTGGCCGCGCGTGCTGGATTCCGGCCGGGCCACCCTGCCGATGATTGAGCAGTCGCTGACGTTTTTCACAGGGGCGTACCATCTCATCGGGGACGACGGCCAACTGCAGCGCCTGCCGCTGCCGGAGTCGGCCGGTATGGCCGGGTTTTACGCCGGTCGCATCCTGTTCACGCTGCGCGACGCGTGGGAGGTTGCCGGGCGGACTTATTCGCAGGGAGCGTTGCTGGGAATCGACGCCGCAGCGTTCCGGGCCACAGGCGGGTTGCCGCGCATCGAGACCGTTTACACACCGGATGAGCGGACGAGCATCGAGGGCGTCGCCGTGTCACGCAGCGGCCTTTACGTGACGCTGTTGCAGAACGTGAAGGGGCGACTCCTGCGCTTTGGTGTGGACGCCGACTCCGGCAAGTGGAGTGCTGAGCCGCTGCCGTTGCCGCCCAACGGCACGGTGTCTCTCTCCGCGGCGAACCCCCATTCCGAAACGGTGCTGGTGAATTACGAGGACCACATTACGCCCGACCGGTTGAGCGAGTACGACGCAGGGGGCAACGCATTGACACTGCTCAAGTCGTTGCCGGCCCGTTTTCGCGCAGACGATCTGCAGGTCAGCCAGCACATGGCCGGGAGCGCGGATGGCGAGTTGGTACCGTACTTCGTGATCCACCGAAAGGGACTCAAGCCGGACGGCTCGACCCCGACGATCCTGTACGGCTACGGCGGGTTCGAGATTTCGCTCAAACCAAGCTACTCGGCGACGATCGGCAAGCTGTGGCTCGAGCGTGGTGGCGCGTATGCCGTGGCGAACATCCGCGGCGGTGGCGAGTTCGGGCCGCGCTGGCACAAGGCGGCGCTCAAGACAAACCGGCAGCGGGCGTATGACGACTTCATCGCCGTGGCGGAGGACTTGGCCAAGCGCGGCATCACCTCGCCCAAGCGCTTGGGCATCTCCGGCGGCAGCAACGGCGGTTTGCTCGTCGGCGCGATTTTTACGCAGCGTCCCGACCTGATGAACGCCGTCGTTTGCCGCGTGCCGTTGCTCGATATGTTGCGCTACACCAAGCTGCTGGCCGGCGCCAGCTGGGCCGCCGAATATGGCGATCCGGAGGACTCGATCATGCGTGCGGCGATCCTGAAATATTCGCCGTACCAAAACATCTTCCCCGAGCGCAATTACCCGAAAGTATTCATCGAGACCTCGACCAAGGACGATCGGGTGCACCCCGGGCACGCGCGAAAAATGGTTGCCCGAATGCGCGAGCAGGGGCATCCGGTTTTGTATTTCGAGAACACCGAGGGCGGCCACGCCGCCGGGGCCAACCTCAGGCAGCACGCCCGCCGCTACGCCCTGGAGTACGTCTATTTTTCCCGCCAACTCGGGCTGGAGTGAGCGCTTGGCCAAGCGCTTGGTTTATGCGCCGGCGAGGGGCTCGAGGGGGTGACGGGTCAGTTCCTTCAACTGCGTCCGCTCGGCGAGGAGCTTGGCCAGAGGCTCGTCGTCCACGCCGGGGAGTTCGCGCTGAATGCCGGCCAGACGGCGCTCGATGAACTGGTTGCGCAGCCGCAACACGATATCCTTCAATCGCCCGGTTTCCGGTTAGTGGCATGATGTTGGGGCAAACATATTGTTCAATTACTGGAATAACATGCGTCAAATGAGTTCAACTGACTATTCGAACAAACGCTGCAAAATCCGACTAGATGAAAAGTTTCGCAGCAAGCCTTGCAACTGAAGCAGCAAGCCTTGCAACTGAATGGCAAGAATGGTTTATAAATGAGCAAGGTGCAAACTAGTAAGGACAAAGAACTAAGTCCATTCTTGCATCTCGTTCGAGCTGCTTTTAGCAGGTCTATGTCAAATTGCAGCGACGTGACAATAAAATGGCGATATATGGGAACGATGGTTTCAGTTCGTTTGTGAAAAAATTCACAATATCGACCAGTACAATATCGACCAGTATTAAGCGCGATGACATGTCCAGTCGCAAGGAAGGCAATATAAATTTATGAGGGAT
>NYYJ01000131.1 GCA_002686755.1 Verrucomicrobiales bacterium | reverse complement strand
CGTTTTAACTGTTGCCGATAAAAGCCTTCAGCCTTAAAAACTGAGGGTTGATGGCTGANCCGAAATCATACGAGCCAGAGAAACTGACCAGCGGAGTCACATGGAAGTGGAAAAAGACCATCTCCGATTATCCGGCCAGCGAATGGACNCTNACCTATTACCTNCGNAANAACGGNNCNACNGCCACCAGCTTNAGNGCANCGGCTGACGGCGANACNCATCTGGTNACTGTTGCNGCNNCNACGACNAGCAGGCTACNCCNCNGGNNTTTACGACATCATCGGNGTCGTCGTTAAGTCCGCCGAGAAGTATGTCGTCTACGATGGCATCATCGAGGTGCTGGGCAACCCGGCAAGCGGCAGCGCATACGATCCACGCAGTCACTAGCTACGGCTCGTGCTTTCCTGCTGCTAATCGGCCTCGCTAGCGTGGCCAAAGTTCAGGCTGCTCTCTCATCCACCATCCAACGGCGGAAACTCTCCGCTCCCTCAACACGCTTGACGCATGCCACTTCTCAATAACATGAACTGAAGCCTGACCGGCGATCCCGGGTGAAATACGGGCGAGATTTATCGAATAAACCGCTTGGCGCCCGGTCAATTCCCTGTTGACTGCAACAGAGGGGGTTGCATCCATGAAATCACAGCTTAGACTTCGGCTTGGGTGCGCAATTGACACGGCAAAGACAACCCGAAAGATGAACCAACTGACAAGCAAGCTGATGGTGTTCACGACGTTCGCCACGGCCCTAGTGGCGGCACAGGCTCATGCACTTCCGACACCATCAGAACGGTTTGGTGATACCGGCTCCGGCGAGGTGCCCAGCTTCCGCAAGCATATTGTCCCGCTGCTCGGCGTCCGGGGATGCAACGGNCGGGAATGCCACGGNTCCTTTGCCGGCAAGGGGGATTTTCAACTCTCCCTGTTTGGNTACGACTTCGACAAGGATCACAAGGAGATCGTAAAGGACGAGGATGAAATCCGCGTTGACAAGTCAAACCCCGCAAACAGCCTCTTGCTGCTTAAGCCGACGATGCAGGAAAAGCACAAGGGCAAACTGCGCTTCAAGAAGGGAAGCTGGGAATACCAATTGNTNTTGANNTGGATNNAANANGGAGCNNNGAANGACGCCAAAACAACCCCGGCATTTGATCGNCTCGAGGTGCGTCCCGGCTCGATCGAGTTTACNGGGCCGNNNCANNCCCGGCAGTTGCAGGTGATCGTCCATTGGCGGGACGGTTCGGCGGAGGATGTCACGGAGTTGACCCGTTTCCGGAGCAACGACGAGTCGATCGCGGCAGTCGATGAGAACGGACTCGTCTCCGCCGCCAGCCCCGGCGACACGCACATCATCGTGTTCTACGACAATGGCGTGCAGCCGGTCCCGGTGTACCGGCCGGTATCTGAAACCCTCGGGGACACCTACCCGGAAGTCGCCACCCGGACGAAAGTGGACGAACATGTAGTCGCCAAGCTGCGGAAACTCGGGATTGTGCCTTCGGCTCAATGCACCGACGAGGAGTTCCTTCGGCGCGTGAGTCTCGACCTGACCGGTTCGCTCCCATTGCCGCAGGAGATTCAGTCGTTCCTCAAGAGCCGATCGCCGCTCAAGCGCTCCAATAAGATTGATGAACTGCTCAACCGCCCTGCTTACGCGGCGTGGTGGACCACCAAGCTGTGCGATTACACCGGGAACAATCCCCAAAACCAGAATGACCCCGTNTTCCGNAACGAGATGGCGCAGCATTGGTATGAATGGATNTACCACCGCGTCCGCACCAACGAGCCGTACGACCGGATCGCCGAGGGACTCATCATGGCCACCAGCCGGCGTAAGGGGGAGTCATTCATGAAGTTCGCCAAGGGCATGAGCCAGCATTACAAGACCGACAGGCCGGTTCCGTTTCACACGCGCGAAAGCATGCCGTACTACTGGGCACGGCGAAATGTCCGCCAACCGGAGGAGAAGGCGTTGAGTTTCGCGCATGCCTTCCTCGGGGTGCGCATCCAGTGCGCCCAATGCCACAAGCATCCATTCGACCAATGGACCCAGCAGGACTTCAAGAAATTCCAGGCCTTCTTTGAGCCGATTCAATTCAAGGCAAACACACCNAANGGCGACAAGNNCGGCGGAAGCAAAAATTANCAGTCGCTGATGAAGGAGATCGAGAAGTCGGTCGGGTACGACAAGGAGAAGAAAACCAACCGCAAGGAGTTGCGCTCGGAGATCAAGCGCCGCGCCCAGGCCGGCCAAGCGGTTCCGTGGCAGGAGTTGTACATCGCCAACCCGAAGAGCAAACCTTCCCGGAATAAATCGAAGAAAAAGAAAAAGCGTTACAGCGGCAGGGTCATCACCCCCAGCGTGCTCGGCGGCGAGGAGGTGCACCTGACCGATTATGCCGACCCACGACAACCGTTGATGGAGTGGCTGCGCTCCGGCGAAAACCCGTACTTTGCCCGGGCGTTCGTGAACCGTGTTTGGCACAACTATTTCGGCCGAGGCATCGTGGAACCGGTGGACGACATGAACCTGGCCAACCCGCCCTCCAACGCGCCGCTGCTGGACTACCTGGCCAACGGCTTCGTGGAGNACGGCTACGACATGAAATGGCTGCACCGGACGATCCTCAACAGCGACACCTACCAGCGCAGTTGGAGGCCGAACGAGACCANCCGCGGGGACGAGCGCAACTTCAGCCGCATGGTCGTCCGGCGACTCCCTGCCGAGGTGGTTGCCGACGCGATCACGCAGGCCACCGCCTCAAATACACGGGTCACCGCGATGTCCCGGAGCCCGATCGACCGCACCATCGGCCCCGCCACGTCGGGCCGAAACAACCGGAACTCGAAGTCACTCAGCTACGCACTGTCCGTCTTCGGCAAACCGGACCGAATGGAGAATTGCGATTGCGAGCGTTCAAGCGACCCCACCCTGTTGCAGGCGGTGTTCACCCGGAACGACCCGACGCTGATCTCGATGATCAACGGCGGCGACCGCAAGGCCAAGGGGTGGATCGCCGAGATCGAGGAATGGTACTCCGGCAAAACCAAGTCGGCGAGCCAGGCCAAGGGAGACAAACGCCTCAAGCAGTTGACGTCCCAGCGCAAAAAACTCCAGGCCAAGCCGCCCAAGAAACCGCGCAACGCAAAGAACCCGACGGCCGCGCTCCAATACCAGGCGGCACTAAAAAATCATCGCCAAGCACTGCAGCGCCTCAACCAGGCCATCCGCAAACTCGGCGGCAACGCAACCAAGGGCCGCTTGGCCAAGCGGCCGATCACGGCGCAGGAGATGGACAAACTCATCAATATGACTTTTCTGCGGACCCTCAGCCGGATGCCCTCTGCGAGCGAACTAGAGATGGCCCGGGCCGACATCGGCTCCAGCCCGGATAAAATCGGCGCGGTTCGTGACCTGCTTTGGGCCTTGCTGAACACCAAGGAATTTCTCGTAAACCATTAATCGAACCGAACCATGACGACTCATCGATATTGTGACGGAATTGCGCGGCGCGATTTTCTCAAGGTTGGCGCATTGAGCGGCGTCGGACTTGGCCTGTCTGACTACCTCGGCTTGGCCAAGGCCAACGCGGCGGGCGGCAGCCGGGCGAAATCGGCCATTTACATCCGGCTGGCGGGCGGGCCCAGCCACATGGACACGTTCGACATGAAGCCGGACGCCCCCGACTCGCATCGCGGCGAGTTCTCCGAGATCGCCACGAACGTCCCCGGTATTCGCATCTCCGAGCATCTCCCGAAATTGGCCAAGTGCGCCGACAAGTACACCATCGTGCGCGGCGTCAGCCACACGTTGGCAGCGCACCGGCTGGGAGCGGAATACCTGATGACTGGCAATCGCCCCCTGCCCTCGCTCAAGTACCCGACTTATGGCGCCGTCGTCAGCAAGGAACTCGGAGCGCCGAGGGATATCCCAAGCTCTGTCGCCATCCCCAAGGGAGCGACTGCACCTACCGGTTTCCTCGGGCTGGAGTATGGGCCGCTCGAGACCGGTTCATCGCCCAAGGCCGGGCAGCCGATGAACATCCGGGGCTTGTCCCTGTCGAACGGCCTGACGCTGGCCGACATCGACCGGCGCAACAACCTGGTCAAGCGCTACGACACCGCCTTCGGCTCGTTCGCCGGGGAGGACAAGGTGTTGAGCGGCATGGATAAATTCAGCCAGAAGGCGTACGAAATGATGCGCTCGAGCCGTACGCGGGAGGCGTTCGACCTGACCCGCGAATCTCCNGGGATCTCCGGCCTGTTCGGAGACGGGGACTTCTCGCAAAGCTGCCTGCTGGCCACGCGGCTGGTGGAGTCCGGGGTGCGACTGGTCAGCGTGCAACTTGGCGGCTGGGACACGCACCGCGACAATTTCACCCGCCTCAAGGACAACAATCTGCCCAACCTCGACGACGGACTGGCCGGGTTGTTCCGGGCGCTTGAGGCCAAGCGCCTGCTTGAGAGCACCGCGGTGTTCGTGACCGGCGAGTTTGGCCGCACCCCGAAAATCAACCAACGCGGGGGTCGCGACCATTATCCGCGGGCGATGTTCTGCCTCCTCGCCGGGGGCGGCATGGAGGGCGGACAGGTGATTGGCGCGTCCGATGCCAAGGGCGAAGGCCCACGCGACCGGGTGATCTCGCCGGACGACGTCGCGGCCACGTTTTACCACTCGCTGGGCATCGAGCACACCAAGGAGTATCACACCCCAACCGGCCGCCCGGTGATGATCGTCCGCCACGGCAAGCCGATCCCGGAGTTGGTGTGACCTCCTAACCGAGGGGCGATTTTCCCTCCGCTTGGCCAAGCGATTTCGCTTGGGCAAGTTTTTTGTCTCGCAAAGCAACCGGTTTAACGGCTTCAATCCCTCCTTTTCAAACCGATGAACGAGCAGATTGTCATTCTGGATTTTGGTTCCCAATACACTCAGGTCATTGCGAGACGCATTCGAGAGTGCAAAGTCTTCTCCACCATCATCCACTACAACACGCCCGCCGCCGAGATCGCGAAAATGAATCCGAGCGGCATCATCCTCTCCGGCGGCCCGTCCAGCGTTTACGCGAAAGACGCCCCATTGCCAGACAAGGCGATCTTCGATCTGGGCGTGCCAGTGCTCGGCATCTGCTTCGGGTTGCAGGTGATGGCCAGGTTCCTAAAGGGCAAGGTGGAGCGGGGCCAAAAACGGGAGTACGGCAAGGGCACGCTGCGCGTCAGGAGCGCCCGCTGCCGGTTGTTTGACGGTTTGCCGCGCGAATTGCAGGTCTGGAACTCACACGGCGACAAGCTCNCCCGCCTGCCGGACGGCTTCAAGGCGGTCGCCACCACGGAGAACTCCGCCTTCGCGGCGATCGAAAATACGCGGGCGCGCTTTTACGGCCTTCAATTTCACCCGGANGTNGTCCATACGCCGAAGGGCAAAAAAGTCTTCTCCAACTTCGTTCACAAAATTTGCGGCTGCGGCCGCAAATGGACGATGCGCAACTACGTCGAGCAGGCGGTGCAGGACATCCGCACCCAGGCCGGCAGGGAAAAGGTGATCCTCGGCCTGAGCGGCGGCGTCGACTCGAGTGTCGCGGCGGCGCTGATCCACAAGGCCGTCGGCAAGCAGTTGACCTGCATCTTCGTAAACAACGGCGTGCTCCGCGCCAACGAGGCGGGGGTCGTCAAGGAGGTGTTCGGTCGTAACTTCAAGGTTAAGCTTCATTACGAGGATGCCACGGCCCTGTTCATGCGCAAACTCCGGGGCGTGACCGATCCGGAAAAAAAACGGAAAATCATTGGCAACACATTCATTGACGTGTTCCAAAAGGCCACCCGAAAGGTGGGCAAGGCCAAGTTCCTCGCGCAAGGCACTCTGTACCCCGACGTCATCGAATCGGTGCCGATCGGCGGCAACCCGGCGGCGCTCATCAAGAGCCATCACAACGTCGGCGGGCTGCCGGAGAAGATGAAGTTCGACCTGATCGAGCCGCTCCGCTGCCTGTTCAAGGACGAGGTTAGACAACTAGGCAGCGAGCTTGGTTTACCGAGGGAGATCGTCATGCGTCAACCGTTTCCCGGCCCCGGCTTGGCCGTCCGCATCCTCGGCGAGGTCACACCCGAGCGCTGCGAGATTCTCCGGAACGCCGACACNATCGTCGTCGAGGAGATGAAAACCAACAACCTGTACTACAAAATCTGGCAGAGCTTCGCCGTGCTGCTGCCGGTGCGCAGTGTCGGCGTGATGGGCGACGAACGAACCTACGACTACACCATCGCCGTCCGCGCGGTGGAGTCGAAGGACGGCATGACCGCCGACTGGGTGAAGCTGCCGTACAAGGTGATCGAGACGCTCTCGAGCCGGATCATCAACGAGGTCGACGGCGTGAACCGTGTCTGCCTCGACGTCTCCAGCAAGCCCCCGGCCACGATCGAGTGGGAGTAAGGCTTACGCGCCCACCCGGGTCGACGGGGAGTTGCTGCCTTGCTCGACGGCCGGTTTCGGCTGCGGCCGCTCGGGTGACCACTCCTCCTGCACCAGGTTGATGGTGTTGACTGCCCAGCCGCCCTGCTCCAGCACAAGGCTGACCCCGCACGACAACCAATGACCGCCCTCAAAGTAGAGGTAGGCGTCCAGCACCGCGGTTGCCCCGTCATCCATTACCAAGCCGAAATGGGTCGCCGTGGAGAGCGGCAGCAGCGACAGATCGTTGCGAATCATCTCGCTAAGCTCCTCCGTCGGCACCGCCTTCCAAGTCGCGGACATCCGCGACTTCGCCTCGGCGAAGTCGCCCTGTCGCACGGCCTTGAAAAAACCGCGCGCCTTCTCGTTTAGCTGGTGATGCAGCAGGAGCGTCTGCAGCGAATCCCGNATCGTCTTGAGCAGTNTCAATTCNCTCATGCTTGTTCCGGACAGTGCTGTCCGTAAACANAGTCGACCGCACNCGCCGAAACTTTAGCCNGAAGTTTNCGGGTCNTNGACCGTGCTNCNNANCTCCCCGGCTTGCAGGTGCGTTTGCAGCACTTGGCCACACCGTGCTTCCGCAGCATCCCTCAGCACTGCACCGGTTTTTGCGTCCCGGGTGATCGAGTAGCCTCGGGCCAGCACGGCCTTGGGCGAGAGCAACTCAAGCCGAGCCTGCGCCTGCCCAAGCCTCGCCACGCAGTCGCCATGGACACGGCGCGACGCATTGGCCAAGCGCCGCGTCACCCAGGCCAATTGCTCCCTGCGTCGGGCCAGCAATGCCGTCGGCCGGAGCGACACCAACCGCTGCCTGGCCAAGCCAAGGCGCTCACGCCGAGCCGCCACCCCCTGCCGTGCCAAGCGCTCGAGATCGTCGAGCTGGTTGTCCAACCGCTGAAAACAGTCGTCCAGCGCGCGACGCGGATGCACCCGGTTGAGCCGATGGGCGAGCGACGACAAGTCGCGCTTGGCCAAGGCCGCGCCCCGCTTGGCCAAGCGATCCAGTTGCGACGCAGACTCCAGCAGAAACCGACGCGAAGCGAACACGCCGTGCGTGATCAGCTCGGCGGCGACGCTCGGCGTGGCCGCCCGGGCGTCCGCCACGAAGTCGGTGATCAGGGTGTCAATCTCATGCCCCACGGCGGACACCACCGGCAACGCCGACCCGTGAACAGCACGGGCCAGCACCTCCTCGTTGAACGCCCAAAGATCCTCCAGACTGCCACCGCCCCGGGTCAGCAGGATCAAGTCCAGCGGCTTGGCCTGGCGCGCACTCCATTGGTTAAGCCGCTCGATGCCGTTGGCCATCTCCGCCGCGGCGGTCTCGCCCTGCACCCGGCACGGCTCGAGCACGATCTGCAGCGACGGGTTGCGACGCTGAATGACATGCAACACATCCCGGATCGCCGCGCCGCTCGGCGAGGTCACCAGTCCCACGCGGGCGGGAAACTCCGGCAGCGGCCGCTTGCGCTCCTGCGCGAACAGCCCCTCCGCCTCCAGCTTGCGCTTCAGTTTCTCGAATCGAACCTGTAACGCCCCCTGCCCCTGCAACTCCACTTTCCGAACAATCAACTGGTACTGGCCCCTTGGCTCGAACAGCGTGACCTCCCCCCTCAACAGCACCTGTGTCCCGTCCTCGAGCAGCTGCCGACTCTCCGGATCGATCCCCCGAAACAACGCGCAGCTCAACTGTCCGTTTTCATCCTTGATCGCGAAGTACGCATGACCGGAAGCCTGCTTTCGCAGGCCGGTGATCTCCCCCTCGACCCAGACCGTCCCGAGTTGGCTCTCCAGCATCGCCTTCACCTTGCGGTTCAACTCGCTGACACCGTAAACCGTGCGCGGAGCCGGAGGTTCCGGGGTATCCCCAAAATCCCACTGGCTTTGTTGTTCGCGGCTCATCCGTTGGAAGGGTCTTCCGGCATCAGTTCGGAAACACGCTCGACGGAAAGCGCCCGCCCGGTTTCGTTGTCGATATCGATCACTGCGCCGTGGAGCATCACGCGCCCGGAAGCAACCCCGAAACGCTGAGGGCGACAGGTGAGGAACCGCCGCAGAATCGGCTCAATCTCACGGCCAAGGATACTCTCGTGCGGGCCGGTAAAGCCGGCATCGCAGAGGAACGCCGTTCCGCCCGGGAAAATCTGCTCGTCGGCGGTTTGCACGTGAGTGTGCGTCCCCACCACGGCGCTTACCTTTCCATCGAGAAATCGCCCCATCCCGATTTTCTCGGACGTCGCCTCGGCGTGCATATCCACAAAGATCACTGGCGTCTCTTTCCGTAATTCCTCCACCGCATACTCGGCGGCGAAGAATGGATTCTCGACCGGCCTCATGAACGTCTGCCCCTGCAGGTTTAACACGCCCAGCGGCGGCAACCCTTCGCTGGAAAAAACGCGGTAACCCTGGCCCGGCGTGCCCTCGGGATAATTCTCCGGACGCAACAGCCGCGACTCGCTCAACAGCATCGACTCCACCTCGCGCTGATCCCACAGGTGATCGCCGGAAGTCATCACGTCCACGCCCGCCTCGAACACCTCGACCGCCGTCGACGCGGTGATGCCGGAGCCGCCGGCCATGTTCTCCCCGTTGGCCACGACAAAATCAATGCCGAGCGACTTCCGGAGGCGCGGCAAAAAATAGCGCACCGCCCTGCGGCCCGGTTTCCCGACAATGTCGCCGATGAAAAGCAGCTTCACGGCCGGGACGGTACGCCACCGGCTCCCCATCGCAAAGCCCTCAACCACCCACGACCAAACTTGAAGCCGGAGCCCCGGAGCATTAAGACTCTGGCGTGCCGTTGAAGATCACCGGGGGCTCCATCCACCAAATCCAGCTCAAGACACGCATGCCGTTCAAGTACGGCATCGCCACAATGACGGAGGTGCCGATGCTGTTTGTCCGACTCGACACCGAGGTGGACGGCCGACCGTCTTGGGGCATCGCCTCCGACCTGCTGCCTCCCAAGTGGTTCACCAAGGTGGCGGACGACCCGATCGACAAGGAGATCGCCGACATGCTGCGGGTGATCCGTCATGCTCTTGGCCAAGCGATCGGCCTCGAGGCCCCGACGGCTTTCTCCGCTTGGCAGACAATTTACAACACCCAGGCCGCTTGGGCGAAAGCGGAAGGCCTTCCCCCGTTGCTGGCGCACTTTGGCACCTCGCTGGCGGAGCGGGCGTTGATCGAGTCAGTCTGTCGCGCCAACGGCCGGCCGCTTGGCCAAGCGCTGCGCGACGGGACGCTGGGCTTCGAGCCGGGAGCGATCCACGACACCTTGGCCAAGCGCCCCGCGGCAGAACTGCTACCGGAACAGCCGTTGGCCAAGGTGCTGGCGCGCCACACGGTCGGCCTGGCCGACCCGCTGTCCAGCGAGGCGATACCGGCCGGGGAACAACTGGACGACTCGCTGCCGCAATCGCTCGACCAATGTATCCGGGCGTACGGCCTGCGGCATTTCAAAATCAAGATCAGCGGCGACCCCGACGCCGACCTCGAGCGCCTCCACCGTGTCGCTGCGACGATCACCCAGCACGCGCCGGATGATTTCGCCTTCAGCCTCGACGGCAACGAGCAGTTTGCCTCCGTGGAATCTTTCCAGCATCACTGGGCGCAACTCTCCGGCGACCCGAAAGTGGCTGATTTTTTTCGGCATCTTCTTTTCGTCGAGCAACCGCTGCACCGAGACATCGCTCTGGACAAGTCGGTGGGTGACGAACTCGCGCGCTGGCCGGATCGGCCGCCGATCATCATCGACGAGTCGGACGCCACGACCGAAAGTCTGCCCACCGCGCTGTCGCTCGGCTACGCCGGGACAAGCCACAAAAACTGCAAGGGCATCTTCAAGGGCACCGCCAACGCCTGCCTGCTTCGCGCCCGGCGTGAGGCCGGGCAGGCGGCCGTCATGAGCGGGGAGGATTTGTGCAACGTCGGCCCGGTGGCCGTGATCCAGGACTTGGCGGTGATGGCGGCGCTCGGCATTGAGAGCGTCGAGCGCAACGGACACCATTACATGGCCGGGCTGTCGCAGTTCCCGGAAGCCACGCAGCGGCAAGTGAGCGACGCACACCCGGGACTGTACGACACGAGCGACCGAGGCTGGCCGACGCTCGCCATCCGCGACGGGCAAATCGACCTGGGCAGCATCAACGGCCAGCCGTTCGGCACCGGCTTCGAACTCGACCTGGCGCCATTCACGCCGGTCAATCTCTCCGACAAATGAAAAAGCACCCCTTGGCCAAGCTCGATCAGCGGTATTTGTGGCATCCGTTCACGCAGATGCGCGACTGGCTCCAGGGCGAACCGCTCGTTATCGAGCGCGGCGACGGCGCCCGGCTTTGGGACGCACGCGGCCGGGAATACCTCGACGCCAACTCGTCAATCTGGACCAACCTCCATGGGCACAACCACCCGAAGCTCAACGCCGCGATTTGCACCCAGTTGGACAAGGTCGCCCACACCTCCGCGTTGGGCTTGGCCAGCGGCCCGGCGGCGCGGCTTGGCCAGTCGCTCGTAAAACTTGCCAACCCTCGGTCCGGCCTCTCAAAGGGACAGCCGCGCTTGGCCAAGGTATTCTACTCAGACGACGGCTCAACCGCGGTCGAGGTGGCGCTCAAGTTGGCGTACGAATTCGCCCGCCGCACCGGCCGCGCCCGCAAGCCGAGGTTCCTGTCGCTCGACGGCGCGTACCACGGAGACACCGTTGGCGCGGTCAGCGCAGGGCACATCGACCTGTTTCACAAGGCGTACTCCGGGATGCTCTTCAAGACGGACAAAGTCATGTCGCCGTACTGCTACCGCTGCCCGTTCAACAAGGCCAAGCCGGAACGCGGCGACGCACGCGACACCCGCAAGTGCAAGTTCGAATGCGTTGACAAGGTCGAGCAGCGGTTTGCCGCCCGCAAAAAACGGGGCAGCAACTACGCCGCAATGCTCGTCGAGCCGGGGCTGCAGGGCCCGGCCGGGATGATCGCGCAACCGGCGGGATGGCTGCGCCGGGTCGCCGGGATCGCCCGGGGGCACGGCGTTCAGCTCATCGCCGACGAGGTGATGACCGGGCTGGGCCGGGCCACAAACCATTTTTTCGCGAACCACGACGAGGGCGTACAACCGGACTACCTCTGTCTCGCCAAGGGGCTCACCGGCGGCTATCTGCCGATGGCAGCGACGCTGACCTCGCGCGAGGTGTTTGACGCTTTCCTTGGTGACTACGCCGAGTTCAAGACCTTCTTCCACGGCCACAGCTACACCGGCAACGCGCTGGGCAGCGCGGCGAGCCTGGCCAGCATCGAACTGCTCCAAGCCAAGGCCACCGCAGCCAAGCGCAAAAAACTGGCCAACAACCTCCGGGCCGAGGCCAAGCGGCTTTGGGGCCTGCCACAGGTCGGTGACATCCGGCAGGCGGGCTGCGTGTTGGCGGTGGAACTGGTGCGCGACTGGCGGACGCGCGAGCCGTTCACCTTGGCCAAGCAGGCCGGGATCCGCGTCTGCGATGGTTTGGCCAAGCGCGGCGTGTTGACGCGGCCGATTGGCAACGTGATTGTCATCATGCCGCCATTCTGCACCACGCAGCGTCAGGTCAAAAAAATCTTCGCCGCCCTGCACGACTCAATCGACGAAACTCTTAACACGCCATGACCACATTCGCCCTCATCGCCCTTGGGCTGATTTTGCTTCGGTATTTCTTTGAGCTTTGGCTCGACGGCTTGAATGCGTCCCATGTGCGGAAGCATGCCGATGAGGTGCCGACGGCGTTTCGGGAGGTCATGAACGAGGCAACGTACCACAAGTCGGTGCGCTACACGCTCGCCAAGGCCAAGTTTGGCACGGTTTCCGACACGTACAGCACAGCGCTGCTTTGCACGCTCCTGTTCACCGGTTGGCTTGCAGCACTCTTCGGGCAAGTCACCGTATGGACCGGGCCGACTGCGTGGGGACTCGCGATTGCGCTATGGATGGTGATACTACTGATGTCTTTATTGAGCCTGCCGTTCTCGTGGTGGTCGCAGTTTCGACTTGAGGCGCGGTTTGGGTTCAACAACTCCACCCAGCGCACATGGTGGGCCGACCAGGCAAAGGGAGTCGCGCTGAGCTTCGCACTCGGCGTGCCGCTGCTGGCATTGGTGCTGTGGCTGGTGAAGGCAAGCGGTGACCATTGGTGGCTTTGGGCGTGGGGCGCGGTGGTGGCGTTTCAACTGTTGATGAGCGTACTTGCGCCGATTTTCATCCTGCCGTTGTTCAACAAGTTCACCCCGCTGCCTGACGGCGCGCTGAAGGAGCGACTGGACGGCTTGGCCAAGCGCACCGGGTTCACCAACGCCGGCATCCAAGTGATGGATGGCAGCAAACGCTCGAAACACTCGAACGCTTTTTTCACCGGACTGGGCAAGGGCCGAAAGATCGCCCTGTTCGACACGCTCGTGGAGCAGCTCGACGAGGCAGAACTCGAAGCCGTGCTGGCCCACGAGATTGGCCACTTCAAACTTAGACACGTGCCGAAGCAGATTGCGTGGTCGTTCCTCACGACGCTGATCGGTTTTTGGACGCTGGGCCTGCTGGCGGAGCAGACTTGGTTTACCGGCGCGTTTGAGTTTCGCCCAGGGATCGCCGCGGTGTTTTTGCTGTTCGGGCTGCTGGCCGGGACGGTGACGTTTTGGCTCTCGCCGCTGTCGAGCCTTTGGTCGCGCAAATTCGAATACG